>JAFPRD010000138.1:0-2475 GCA_017401005.1 Lachnospiraceae bacterium | reverse complement strand
TTAAAAACGGTACTTCGAAGTTCAAGAAAGTACTCAGGGTTCTCAAAAGCCAGATAGACAATGATAATATCGATAAGGACAAAGGTATCCATCAAAAGCGTTGTCGGGAAAGCGATTCTTACAAGAAGAGATATGATAAGGATATTGTTATACATAACCATTGTATAAAATTCCCGCTTCGGAATCGCTTTTCTGAAACGGCAGATTATAAAAAGAGAAGTAAGAGCGTAAGAAAAGCCCACAACATAGATATACGGATAAAGAACACCGGAATGATATCCAAGATCATCAACATAGAAAATGAGCCTTAAAAAAGGCGATACAAGAGAAAAAATAACGCCCAGATAAAAAGGCGTGCTGAGAATATATTTCATGTAGGTCTTCAAAACAATGGAAGCCCTTGTAACTGATAGCGAAAAGCAAAACATCACAAACGATCTTGTGAAAAAGCCGATAAAATAGAACATGTTGAGATTATCAACAATCCACTTGGGTACAACCTGATAGTTGTTATCGGCCACAGAAGCAGCGATATCGAAGATTATAACCAATGTCTCGATAGCTATCATCTGTATAAAAAGAATATTCTTCTTAAGAGGAAGCCTGGGTCTTGAGAAGTAAAAAATAAGTAATATAAGCATTACAAGCAGGGTCGGAATTTCGAAACTGTAGCTCCACATAAGCGCCTCCGTTTTAGCGTTGTAACTAAGCGTGAATTGTTTCTACAAGGTTAAGCAAAAACTGTTTCTTTCTCGATACTACTCCCGAAAGTCTTACTACTCCCTCTTTTGCGTCTTTTCCGAAGGCTCTCTTTAAGGTTGTAAGAGCCTTTTCTCCGGAATATATGATGTCCGAAGACCTTTCCGTGATATTTGTCAGCATAAGGAAAAGCATATCCAGCTTATCTTTTTCTCTTGTAGAGTCAAGCTCCGGCGATACTTTTTCGCGGATTATATCCAGCTCATCATCGCTCATAGAGTTAACCTGTCCGATGCCGATGGTCTGGCCGTCTACGGTAAAGATTTTGTAATCAAGATGTATTATTTCCTCTGCTGACTTTTCATCAAGCATTGCGCCGGCTCTGAACATCTCTCGTCCGTAGCTTTCGTAATCTATACCGGCTATCTTTGAAAGAATCTGAGCCGCCTCTTTATCGATTTCTGTACAGGTAGGAGACCTTAGGATCAGCGTATCCGATAAAATAGCTGAAAGCATAAGACCCGCTGTCGTCTTGTCTATCTCCACTCCGTTTTCTTTGTACATCAGATATATGATCGTACAAGTTGATCCAAGAGGCTGATTTCGGAAAAATATAGGTCCTGAGCTTTCGATAGATCCTAACCTATGGTGATCGATTATCTCGACTATCTCCGCCTCTTCAAGTCCCTTTACCGCCTGGCTCTTTTCGTTGTGGTCAACGAGGATAAGCTGTTTTTTCGAAGCTCCCAAAAGGTTTCTGTGGCTGACCATACCGATATAACGGTTAAATCTGTCAAGGACGGGGAAATACTTGTATCTGACAGAAGCCATCGATTCCCTTACATCATCAAGAAAATCATCAAGCTTAAATGACATCGGAACTTCCGAGTTCATAACATGTCCGACGGGGATACTTTGGGTAATAAGGTTTGCCGCGATAAAAAGCTCGTAAGGAGTTGTAATAAGTTGAATCTCCCTCTCTTTTATCTTTTCGAGCAGGTCTTTGTTTTTGGTAACCGACGGTTCATGCGCGTTACAGATTATAATACTGATATTTCTGCAGGAAAGGACTTCTTCCGTAAGGTCCTCTTCTCCGGAAAAAATAATCACATCTCCCTCGTTTATATCTCCCGAAGGCTCTATCTTAACCTTTCCGCCGGATATCTTTTTATCCGCCTCTCCGACTACAAGCTTACCGTCAAGGGCCGAAGCTATACTTCCGACGCAGGCTCCCGATTTCGATAAAAACTCGGGGTCACGCACCTGCATATAGGTCTCGACGATATCGCTCATCGTGATCGTGCCGACGACCTTTTCATCCTCAGTAACGCAAAGAGTCGTTACGTTGGAATCGTACATCCTGGTTCCCGCTTCTTTAATAGGATCCGAGGGATTTGCCGCATCAACAAGTCTTATATCGATGTCTCTCAGCCTTGCTCTGACATCAGCGATATATGGCGGTTCATCCACATCAAAATACGAAAGGACAAACTGAGTCTCCTCGTTTAATCTGCCCGCCCTGCAGGCTATATAGTTGTCCCCATATAACTTGTTTTTAAGGTTGGCATACGCTATCGCGGCACAAATCGAATCCGTATCGGGATTTTTGTGTCCGCAAATATAAACAGGACGCTGCCTTACTCTGATTTCGGAATCGCTCATTCTTTTACCCCGGGATATACCCTCTTTTTTACCGAAACATATCTTTTTGACTGCGTTTAAAGCCAGAACTTTTTCTTAAGCTTAGCTGTATGAATATGAAGCAGTGCGGCAATT
>JAFPRD010000137.1:0-6523 GCA_017401005.1 Lachnospiraceae bacterium | reverse complement strand
ATACTTATGAGGATCTTTTTTCTTATTACCCCACAGATTACATCAAATATAATCCTCCTGTATCTTTTTTGGAGCTTAAAGCGGGAAACGTTTGTACGGTAAGAGGCCTTGCGGCAAATGTTCAGGGGCCTGTCAAAGCCGGAAGATACAGCATTATCACAGTGGTTTTAAAAGACGGGCTAAATACCTTAGAGGCCGTATTTTTTAACCAGCCTTTTATCAAGAAGGTTATAAAGGTGGGCGGGTATTATATCCTCCGGGGAAGGATCGTTCAAAAAGGCTCTAAGCTTATTATGCAATCTCCGAAGCTTTTTAAAGAGGATGAATACGCAGAGCTTGTTAAGTACCCTCAAGCTAAGTATTCCCTTACTGCGGGACTTTCTTCAAAGACTATTTCAAAAGCGCTTAAAGCGGCATTTATAGACGCGCAGTGGGGTGAGGAATGTTTCCCGGAAAAATATCTTAAAGAATCCGGGATCCCTTCCCGAAGAGACGCCTTGAGACTTATACACTTCCCGGAATGCGACGAAGATATCGTTACGGCAAGAAGGAGGCTTTCTTTCGAAGAGTTCTTTTATTTTATAATGCTACTTAGAAAGAATAAAGCCATATCTGTCTCTACTCCGAACAATTTTAAGATGATCGAAACGGCTGAAACAAAGAGGTTTCTTGAGAGCCTTCCTTTTAAGCCGACCGCCGGTCAAAAGAAAGCCTGGAAGGATATCCTTGATGATATGTGCGGCGAAAGATGCATGAACAGGCTTATTCAGGGCGATGTAGGAAGCGGTAAAACCCTTATAGCTTTGCTTTCCCTACTCCTTGCGGCGTCCAACGGTTATCAAGGGGCACTTATGGCTCCGACGGAAGTCCTTGCGATGCAGCATTTTAAAACTGTTAAAGAGTATATATCAAAATACAATCTTTGTTTTGAGCCGGTACTTTTAACCGGTTCGATGAAGGCGGCGGAGAAAAAAGAAGCCCTTTCTAAGATTGAAAGCGGCGAGGCGAATCTTATCATCGGAACTCATGCCCTTATTCAGGATAGAGTTTTGTATAAAAATCTTGCAATCGTAGTTACCGATGAACAGCACAGATTCGGCGTCCGTCAAAGACAGGCTCTTGCTTATAAGGGTAAGGAGCCCCATATCCTTGTTATGAGCGCTACGCCTATACCGAGAACCCTCGCGATAATCCTTTACGGAGACTTGCAGCTTTCCGCGATACATGAGCTTCCCTCGGGAAGGCAGGCTATAAAGAACGCTGTTGTAGGAACTTCCTACAGACCCTCCGCTTATAAGTTTTTCAAAGATCAGATTGCCGAGGGACATCAGGTTTACGTTATATGCCCCAAGGCTTTAAGCGACGAGGAAGACGACGGAGAGCTTGAAAACGTTGTTGATTACGCCGAAAAGTTAAGGGCTGCTCTTCCGGGAGTTAATATTGAGCATCTAAACGGCAAGATGAAACCCCAGGATAAGACAGATATTATGCAGCGCTTTTCAAAGGGCGAAACGGATATCCTTGTATCGACAACGGTTATCGAAGTCGGTATAAACGTACCGAATGCCACGGTTATGATGATTGAAAATGCCGAGCGTTTCGGGCTTTCGCAGCTCCATCAGCTTCGTGGCCGCGTAGGAAGAGGAAGCGCCCAAAGCTATTGCATATTTATTTCATCCAAAGAAGATGATAAAATAATGGAGCGTCTAAATGTATTAAAGAGTACAAACGACGGCTTTAAGATAGCTTCGGAGGACTTAAGGCTCAGAGGACCGGGAGATTTCTTCGGGGTAAGACAAAGCGGAGAATTCGCATTTAAGATAGCGGATATCTACTCTGACAGCGACCTGCTTGAGAGCGCCGGAAATCTTGTGGATGAGATCCTAAAGGATGATCCGAGTCTTTCGAAAGAAGATAACAGGCTTATAAAAGAGCAGGTTGATTATTTCTTTGCACATTCGGAACTGTTTAGCAGTATTTAGCGTTTTACGCTTTATATAAAAGTTTAAGGAGAGATTTTTTATGTCTAAAATAGCGGTTGTAACCGATTCAAACAGCGGTATTACTCAGGCCGAAGGAAAGAAGCTGGGGATTAACGTCATCCCTATGCCTTTTATGATCGGAGAAAATGAATTCTTCGAAGATATCAATCTTTCTCAGGACGAGTTTTACGAGAAGTTAAAGGGCGGCGAGAATATTTCCACCAGCCAGCCCAATCTTACCGTAGTTGCGGATTTTTGGAGAAATCTTTTAAAGGATTACGACGAGATAATTCATATCCCTATGAGCTCCGGTCTTTCAGGCTCCTGCCAGAGCGCTTATATGCTTTCTCAGGAAGACGAGTTTGACGGTAAAGTTTTTGTCATCGACAATCAGCGAATTTCCGTTACCCAGCGTCAGTCGGCAATCGACGCAAGAGACCTTGCGGCAAAAGGATTTTCCGGACAGGAGATCGCCGATATCCTTATAAGAGATAAGTTTAAGAGCAGTATTTATATTATGCTTGATACTCTTTTCTATCTTAAAAAGGGCGGAAGAATCACACCTGCTGCCGCAGCAATCGGAACCCTTTTAAAGCTTAAGCCGGTACTTCAGATTCAGGGTGAAAAGCTTGACGCTTTCTCTAAGGCGAGAACATCATCCATCGGAAGAGAGCAGATGATAAACGCTATCAAGAACGATATCGAGACCAGATTCGGCGGACTCGAGAATGCTAAAGAAAATGTATATCTCGAGATCGCTTATACCTACGATGAAGCCGTTGCTCTTGATTTCAAAGAGCAGGTTCTTACCCACTTCCCCGGATTTGATATTGTGGTAAATCCCCTTTCACTTTCGGTTGCCTGCCATATAGGACCCGGCGCCATCGCTCTTGCTACATGCATGATAACGCCCGAACTTAAGTAGTTTTTATGAGGAGGAGATTATAATGGGACTTAAAGTAACGGATCTTTCCAAAAAGTACGGAAACAAAACCGTAGTTGACCACATTTCATTCGAGATGGAAAAGCCGGGAGTATATGCTCTTCTTGGAACCAATGGCGCGGGTAAGACAACATCAATTCGAATGATACTTGATATGCTTGATAAGGACACGGGAGAAGTCCTCTGGAACGGAAAGCCCCTTAGCTTTGATAACTGTAATATCGGTTATCTTGCAGAGGAGAGAGGTCTTTATCAGAAGTATCCATTGATGGATCAGATAATCTACTTCGGAGAGCTTCGCGGCGTACCAAGAGCAGAGCTTGAGAAGAAGATTAAGTACTGGTCGGGAAGATTAAAGCTTGATGAGTATTTATATCCTCAGCCTGTAGTTGTTAACGGCCGCAAGATAAAGGCTAAGCCCCAGAGGCCCGATCAGCTCTCAAAAGGTAATCAGCAAAAAATCCAGTTCCTCATCGCTATGCTTTCAGACCCCGAGCTTTTGGTACTCGACGAGCCTTTTTCGGGCCTCGATCCCGTAAATACCGACATCTTAAAAGATGTTGTAAGAGAGCAGATTGAAGCCGGAAAGTATATCATTATGTCTTCACACCAAATGGCTGTTGTTGAAGAGTTTTGCACCGATATCACAATCCTTTCAAGATCAAAAGCTATTGTTAAGGGCAATCTTAACGATATTAAAAAGAGCTACGGAAGAGTTAAGCTATCTCTTAAATGTGAAAGCGACGTATCTTCCTACATTAATGCTCTCGGAATAGAGATCCTTTCCGAGAAAGAAAATGAATACTCCTTAAAGGTAACGGGGGATGAACAGGCGAATGCCCTTTTAAAGAAGCTTATAGATGCCGGCGTTACTGTTATAAAGTTTGAACTAGCAGAGCTCAGTTTGCATGAGATCTTTGTAAAAGAGGTGGGTGCGGATGAAGAGCAGAAATAGTTCAAATAATATATACCGTATGGACGGTATCGGAAAAGTATTTCGCTTTACCTTGAAGCAGACTTTTAAGAATAAAGGCTATCTTATTAGCTATATAATGGTTATCGCTATGATGACCTTAATGAGCCCTATAAGCGCTCTTTCCGCAAAGTCTACAGAGACTACGATGGCTGTCGTAGACTCTATGAAGCAGGAAAACGAAGTTACAAAGGTTTATATCGACAATAAAACGGATATAGACCTTTCTTTGGAAGATTTAGGCCTTAAAGATACCGCTTTTGAAAGCAAGGAAGTAGTTTTTGAATCTATCCCCGCTCTTAAGGATACGGAAATAGGAATAGAGATTAAGCTTGATTCAAACGAAGGTTACAAAACTTCAGGAATTATAAGCGATGAGTCAAAGGTAAGCTCCCTTCTTCTTGACGGTTTTACGGAGCATATTTTTAATGCCTTTGAAGATAAAAGAATCCTTTCTTCAATCAGCGAAGAAAAGTATGCTTCGTATTTATCGGGATTTTCTACCGGAAAAGCAATTACGGAAAAAGAGTACTACGAGCTTCAAAACAGCAGTTTTACTTCATCCGATACCATTACACTTTCTACGGTTTACTCTGTTATCGTTATGATGCTTGTATCTTTGACGGTATCCTATGTAATATCCGCCGTGATGGAAGAGAAGACCTCAAAGCTTGTGGAGAACCTTCTTGTCAGCGTAAGACCTCTGGCTCTTATTATGGGTAAGATTTTCGCTATGATGATCTACGTAGTATCAATGCTTTTCTTCGGAAGCGTGGGCTCGGGGATCAGCGGAGCTGTTATGGGTCTGCTTATGGTTAATAAATCTGAAGCTGTGGCTCATGCAACCAGCGGTTATGAATTCGGAGCGATATTCGGATTGTCCTTCGGAAAGATCCTTATACTGCTTTTGTCGGTCCTTCTTACTTACCTGATCTTTTCGATACTTGCGGGACTTTTCGGAAGCGCCTGCACAAAGACGGAAGAAGTGGGACCTACCGTTATGGCTATTCAGTTTATCAGTATCGCAGGATATATAATTACGATCTTTATCCCTATTATTGACAACAAGATTGTAACCTGTATTCTTGCTGTTGTACCTTTTGTTTCTTCTTATGTAGCTCCGATCAATTTTGTGTGTGAGAAGATTCCTTTCTGGCTTTACGGTATTTCTCTGGCGCTTCAGATTTTACTTGCAATAGCGCTCTTTATGATAACGGCAAAGACCTACAGAAAGCTTATCGTAAATGACAGCAAAAAGCTTAGATTTTTCGAAGTATTAAAGCTTGCAGGAAAGGGGGAGCAGACAAATGTTTAAGAATTTCGGAACCGTTTTAAGATTCTCCCTTAAAAATATGGCGGGCACAAAAGGATTCAAGGTTGTAACCGTAATCTTTTCCATTATCTTTTTGATTGCACCTGCCATAATACTTATTGCCATCGGTTACAATTCGTCAAAGGATAAAACTCTTAAGAGCTGTACGGCAAAGACTGTTTATGTAGCCGATGAGACAAGCTCCGATAAAGCCTTCTGGAGCGGCCTTTCTTCCCTGCCCGAGGAAGATTACAAAAACCTTAAATATGAGGTCTTTGAAAGTAGGGAAGAGGCTTTTGAAAAGGCAAAAGGGGATGAGAGTGGAATCATACTTATCGTTAAAGATAATAACGGACTCGTAGCCAATGTCATTATCCCCGAAGGCTCAAAAGTTGAAAAAGGAAATGCCAAGAATTATTTAAAGTTTATAAAGGCCTATAACAGGTATTTCACCATCGGTCTTTTGGGATTATCGGAGGAAGAACTGGCCGTCCTTGATACGGATAGCTCGTATGATACCTATTCCGAAACCGGATACGGAGAGGGGCTTTCTATAGCCGAAGATGTCTTATCAAGCGAAGAGCTGATGAGAGAGCAGGTTATGAAGGTGGTAAGCATGGCTCTTCCCTACGCAACCATAATGCTCCTTTATTTTATGCTTTTAAGCTATGGACAGACTCTTGCCCAGTCCGTTGTTATGGAAAAAGAGTCAAAGCTTATGGATACGATGCTTATCTCCGTAAGAACGGAATCCCTTATCTTCGGAAAACTCCTTGCCGCAATAATTACGGCTATGATCCAGGCTTTTTCATGGATCGTGGCTCTGGCAATCGGATTTTCCGCCGGTTCTCTTATCTCAAAGGCGTATTTTCCCGCGGGAAAGAATTACCTTTCCGCTTTTATTGACGGTATGAAGGAATTAAACGTATTCAGACCGGTAAATGTCATTGTAGGACTTTTATTCCTTCTTTTAAGCTTTGTACTTTACTTTAGCCTCGCCGCCATTGCAGGCGCTATGAGCAGTACAAAAGAAGAAGTATCAAGCAAGGCCTCGCTTTTTGTATTTCCGCTTCTTATAAGCTTCTTTATCCTGATCTTTGCGGGAGGAATGAATGCAGAGACCACAAAAACCTGGATGCTTATCGTTCCCTTTACGGGCGGTATGATACTTCCGGCGAACGTGATGCTGGGTTATGTTTCATGGCCTGTAATCCTTGCTGCGTTTGTAGCATTTGTGGTTTTGATCGTATTTTTGGTTTATATGGCGGGAAGAATCTATAAAATGATGAGCCTTTATAAGGGAAATAAGATTT
>JAFPRD010000136.1:0-15350 GCA_017401005.1 Lachnospiraceae bacterium | reverse complement strand
GGAATGCACTGCATCGGATGCCCTTCAAGCGCCGGCGAATCTCTTGAGATGGCTGCGGCTGTACACGGCATCGACATTGATGAGCTTATGAAAGCTATCGAAGAGGCATAAGTCAAGATCGCCAAGATAAAAGACCAGCCCGAACTTATAAAAATCCCCCGGTCGCGTTTAAACGTCGATCGGGGGTTTGTTCTTATTTAAAACCGTTAAACATCTTTTAAACTTCCGAAAGCTTTTGTATCGCACCCTCGGCAACGATGGTGTCGCTGTGCTCTTTAAGAAACTCTCTTGCCGAATCGGGAATACTGCGTCCGCGTCCGTATTCGGAAGCTAAGAGGCAAACATTCTTGAATGCGTTCTTATCGGAGCCCGAAGGTGAGATAACGAGCTGATATTCTCCGCCCTGCGCCTTGTAAAGGCTGCTTTCTCCGGGATAGTTTCTTGCCTGGCGGCAAAATCCCACAACCTGAGATATTGAAGCAAAGGAGAAAAGGAAACTGTACTTACGCTCATCTTCCATAAGAGCTTCTTTAAGCATATCGCCGAAGGAGGGCTCTACGGGCTGAGGTTTTGAGAACATACTGCCTGCAAAATCTTCGCCGTCTTCGTCGTAATCCTCCTCGTCCTCATCCGGGTTGTTATATGGAGAGAAACGGGAGAATCTTGTGTCAAGTTCCTCGGGATCCTCTATTTTTGTAATAATAAGAACAATGCTTCCTGATGAGGTGGGTATAGCCTCTACCACAAGAGGAATGTTTTCGGTTTCGAAACCGTACTGATAATCTGCCTGCTTTACCATCTCCCGAAAAAGATTTTGCGTCTTTTCAGAACCGTATGCAAGTTCGCTAATGCGAAGATTGCGTTTGGCAAGGTCTTCTCCGGTGAGCGTACAGCGAATCTGATTATCGTTTAATTTCTCGATTTTCATAATCTTTTCCTCCTATCGTAAGAAATAGGAAAATCCGCTCATCTTTGTGAGTTTTACCTAATATATCTTTTTAGGCCGATTTAGTCAAGAAGTGAGGGGCTTTTTTTATAAAAAGTTTATCGAATATTTATAGGGAAAAAATAAGATTCAAAACGATAAAACATGCTTGTTTTTACTATGCAATATTCACAAAGATTTTTAAAATATGGCATGTGTGTCACCAAAATCCCGTTATTTTGCACAAAAGGGCGCAAAGCCTGTAAATATAAGGAATTGAGGGATGCCGGGAGTCCCTGCGCGGGGGCCAAATCGCGATTGTAGTATAAATATTGACGAAAAAAAGTTTTTATTGCATTTATGCAGCGGGGGATTTTATAATCACCCCTGCAAAGACAAAGCAGTCCTTACCGCAGAGGGGAGGTGGGAGAGCTTTAGGATCGAATTATGTTCTGTTGGTCTGTATATTTGATAGCGATCTGCAAAGCGTTCGTAATTAAGATACAGCCTATTCTTCCGAAAAGTAAAAGTCACTTTACATCTAGACATCGTTCGATAAATTTTTCCAATTATAACTGTTTGACATTTAGTCTTAAAAGGTAGCTTTTTCTTTGCGGACAGGAGAATATATCACATTCCTTTTGGAAAAAAGGGAAAGCCGGTTTTACAAAAACTCCTGAGACATTCGCAATTAAAAGGCAGGAACTGCCGCTAAGCATATTTGCGAATAAAAAAAGGTAATGACGGCAAAAAAAGAGTGTGTTAGAATAAATCTGTATGCAGTTTTTCAGATAACTGCAGCCGGCAGATTATTCTGCACACTATTTTTTTACGGTAAGAAGAGAAGACATCATGAAAAAGAAAGCAATAGTTATTATAGTCGCCATTGTGGCAATCGTACTTGTTTTAGCCATAGGTTTCGGAAAGCAGATATTCGAGGAGTATTCATACAGTAAAGAAGAAGCTGATCTTTCGGAATACTTCGGATTATCAGATGGCGAGATGGCAATAGTCCTTCAAAACGATACCCTGGTTTCGAAGGCTGTAAAAGAGGGAGAGGAAGTATATATACCTTTAGAGACCGTGAATGAAAAGATCGGGCAGGGATTTTATTATGACCCTTCATATAATTCCGGAACCTTGATGTTTACAACGGCAGACGGAACGTATGAAACTGCGCCCGGTTCTTCATCCTGCAATCTTGAAGGAATCGAAGAGAGCCTTGGATATGTGGCATCTGTCGTAAAGGGCAGCGAGATTTACATTTCAACAAAATATATCTCGAGATTTATACAGGCCTCCTTTGAAATTTACGACAAGCATGTCAGAGTAGCAACTGTAGGAGGGGACTTTGATGCGAGAGAGGTAAGCTCAGATACTCAGATAAGAGTTGAGGGCGATAAGAACAGTCCTCTTATAAGAGATGTTAAAGAGGGAGAAACCGTTGAGCTTATTGAGGCAATGGAAGAATGGAGCAGAGTAGTTACCTCTGACGGCTTTACGGGATTTATTGAGAACAAAAAGCTGAAAGATGCGGGAGCGGGAACCTATGAAGCTGCAGTATCCCCGGACGTAAGCGAAACGGCGTTTAATCTTCTCGGAGAAAGAGTGGTTCTTGGGTTTAACTCAATTGCGGGACTTGGCGGAAACGATACGGTTTATGGTGCTCTTGACGAGGCAAAGGGAATAAATGTTATCGCGCCCACATGGTTTTCCGTAACCGGAGCGGACGGCTCTGTCAGAAACTTTGGAAGTTCCTCCTACGTTCAGACGGCGCATAACAGCGGAGTTAAGGTTTGGGCTGTTGCCGACGACTTTAATTACCGCAATGAAAACGGAGATACATCTTTTAACGACCTTGACTTTTTGTCAAATACCGTAGCGAGAAGAAACCTTGAGAATAATCTTGTAAATGCCTGCGTAGCTTTGGGCGTCGACGGACTTAATATCGACTTTGAGAAGCTTTATTCGGAATGCGGAGAGCATTATGCCCAGTTTATAAAAGAACTCTCAGTTTTGACCCATAAAAACGGACTAGTATTATCGACGGACAACTACGTTCCTTTTTCGTACAACGAGTACAATCGTCTTGACGTTCAGGGAGGATTTGTTGATTACGTGCTGATCATGGGATACGACGAGCACTACCACGGAAGCGGCAACATTGGAAGCGTTGCAAGTTTTGACTATGTATGCGGCGGAATGGATAAGACTATGCAGTATGTGGATCCCGAAAGGATCATCAACGCGGTTCCTTTCTACACTATTGTTTGGAAGGATGAGGGCAGCGCAGTCACCGACTCATATCTTACCCTTGTAAACCAGGCGGAGTATATTTCAAAATATAATATTTCCTATGAATGGGACGAGACCACCTGCCAGAACTATGCCGAGTGGAAAAGCGGCACAACAACCTACCATGTCTGGTTCGAGGATTCAAAGTCTCTTACTTCAAAGTTAAATGCTATGAATACGAGAAACATCGGCGGAGTCGGTGTATGGCGTATCGGATACGGTACTCCCGAGGTTTGGAATCTTATCGGAATGTACAAAAACATGAAGACGGAAAGTACTAATTAAGATGGAAACCGAGATAATAAGTGTAGAAAGAAATAAAGACGGCTCTTTGACCGAAAAGGATCTTATTAATATCAAAAGAGCCGGAGATATGATAAAAGCGGGAGGGCTTGTGGCTTTCCCGACGGAGACGGTTTACGGACTCGGGGGAAATGCCCTTGATAAGGAGGCTTCCAAAAAGATCTACGCCGCCAAGGGGAGACCTTCAGACAATCCGCTGATCGTTCATATTTCAAAATGGGATGATATCGGTAAGATCGTCAGTGAAATCCCGGAGGATGCCAAAAAGCTTGCGGATACATTTTGGCCCGGCCCTCTTACCATGATCCTTAAAAAGTCTGAGATCGTTCCGAAGGAGACAACGGGAGGCCTTGAGACGGTTGCCGTGCGCTTCCCTTCCGACGAGGTTGCGAGAGCCCTGATCGATTTTTCCGGCGGATACGTAGCTGCACCCAGCGCAAATCTTTCCGGAAAACCAAGTCCAACCGAAGCAAAATATGTCATTGAGGACATGTCAGGCCGTATATGTGCTATAATAGACGGTGGCGAGGATGAAATTGGCCTTGAATCCACTATAGTTGATGTAACGGTGGACCCGCCGATGGTATTAAGACCCGGATTTATTACCTGCGAGATGCTTAGCGGCGTTCTCGGAAAAGAGATAGAGACCGACAGGGCGATCATCGATTCAAAGAGCGGCATTAAGCCTAAGGCTCCCGGGATGAAGTACAGGCACTATGCGCCTAAGGGAGAGCTTACTATAGTTGAGGGAAATGACAAAGACGTCATAAAGACCATAGGCGAGCTTTTAAAAACCGATAAAGAAAACGGACTTAAAACCGGTGTTATGGTCTGCGAGGAAAACAGCAAATTTTATGATGCAGATGTCGTAAAAGTAACGGGAAAGCGCGGAGACCAAAAAGAAGCGGCTCACAGGTTGTATTCAATCCTTAGAAGCTTCGACGATGAAGGGGTGGAAAGAATATACTCCGAAAGCTTTGATAAAGAAGGTTTTGGCGCAGCTATTATGAACAGGCTTTTAAAAGCTGCGGGACACAAGATTATTAACTGCAAATAAATATCAAGGAGATTAGTTAAATGATAGCAATTGGAAGCGATCACGGCGGATTTGAAATGAAAGAAGCCGTTAAAAAGTATCTTTTGGACAAAGGCTTAGAGGTAACCGACTGCGGAACATACAGTCTGGACAGCTGCGATTATCCTCAGTTCGGAAAAGCCGTTGCGCATATGGTGGCCGACGGAAAAGCCGAGAAGGGTATCGTTGTCTGCACAACAGGTATCGGAATCAGCATGGCTGCAAATAAAGTAAAGGGTGTTAGATGTGCGCTTTGCTCGGAGCCTCTTGGCGCAAAGATGACAAGACTTCACAATGACGCCAATGTTCTTGCCCTCGGCGGAAAGATGATCGGCATCAATCTTGCTTACGAAATAGTGGACACATTTTTAAACACACCTTTTTCAGCCGAAGAAAAGCACTCAAGAAGAGTTTCTCAGCTTGAGGAAGATTAATCTGCTTATAAAGCATATTGCTTTTAGATAAACATATATTTTACAACTGACAAAGAATTGTCATCAGGAGGTTATTTATGTCAAAAGTAGTAGTTATGGATCATCCCCTTATCCAGCACAAGATCGGTTTCATCAGAAGAACCGATACCGGTACAAAGGATTTCAGAGATACCATCAGCGAGATAGCGATGCTTATCTGCTATGAAGCTACAAGAGATTTAAAGTTAAAGGATGTTGAGATAGACACCCCTATCTGCAGGACTACCGTTAAGGAACTTTCAGGTAAAAAGCTTGCTGTAATTCCCATTTTAAGAGCAGGACTCGGAATGGTTGACGGTATGTTAAATCTCATCCCTGCAGCAAAGGTCGGACACATCGGACTTTACCGCGATCCCGAGACTCACAAGCCTATCGAGTACTATTGCAAACTTCCCGCAGATTGCTGCGACAGAGAGGTATTTGTGGTTGACCCTATGCTTGCTACCGGCGGATCCGCAGTAGCCGCAATCCAGATGCTTAAGGACAAGGGATGCAGAAATATCCACTTTATGTGCATCATCGCCGCTCCCGAAGGAATCAAGGCTATGACAGATGCTCATCCCGATGTTGACCTTTATGTCGGAGCTCTTGACGAAAAGCTTAACGAGCACGCATACATCGTTCCCGGTCTCGGAGACGCAGGCGACAGAATCTTCGGAACTAAATAGCGATGAGCCTTGTGTATTATACAAGGCTCATGAAAAAGTCCCAATGTATTAATGGGCTTTTTCACACGGAGTGTCGCGCAGAATGCACCGTATTCTGGTGCATTCTGTATAGAACAATATGAGGGAATAACAATGTCAAAAAGAGAAGACTATATAGGATGGGACGAATACTTTATGGGGGTAGCGCAGCTTTCTGGCTTACGCTCCAAAGACCCCAATACCCAGGTTGGCTGCTGTATTGTCAGCGAGGACAACAAGATCCTTTCAATGGGTTACAACGGATTACCCAAGGGCTGTTCGGATGAGGAGTTTCCCTGGAACAGAGAAGGCGACGAACTCGATGAAACCAAGTACGCCTACGTAACCCATGCCGAACTGAACTCCATCTTAAATTACAGAGGCGGATCCTTAGAGGGGGCAAGCCTTTATGTATCTTTATTTCCATGCAATGAATGCGCTAAAGCGATTATTCAGGCGGGGATAAAGAGAGTTGTTTTTGACAGTGATAAGTATGAGGGAACTCCCGGCAACAGAGCAGCCAAAAGGATGTTTGATGCCGCGGGAGTGGAATACGTTCCCTACAGCAGAACGGGACGAGAGATCAAGATAATGATTTAGTGAGGGACCGGTATTGAAAAGAAGGCGCAGTCTTTTTGCTCTTTTGCTGGCAGTAATTGTATTCGTAAGCTCCTTTAATTTATTAGGAACCAAGTCCGAAGGAGACAACGCGGCGGCACTGCAGCAGCAGATAGATCAGGCTCAAAAGGAAAAAGAGGAGCTTGAAAAGAAGCAGGAGCAAAATGAAAACCAACTGAGCGGTCTGAAGCAGGAGAAAAACACGCTTCAGGGTAAGCTCTACGAACTTAATACTACCCTTGAAGAAGTAGGCTACCACCTCGAAGACCTTGAGGACCAGATCAATATCAAGGAGATGGATATCAGCATCGCAGAAGCTGAGCTTGCTGAGGCTATACGTATTGAGGAAGATCAGTACAGAGCGATGGTGCTTCGAGTAAAGCAGACCTATGAAAGAAATGACACGAGTGTTATAAATGCGATACTCCATGCCGGCAGTCTTGCGAATCTTTTAAATCTTGAGGAATACTACCGCAAGATAGAAGAATACGACCAGAAAAAGCTTAAAGAATTCAAAGAAACCAGGGCGTACATTGAGGGTGAAAAGGAAAGACTTGAATCCGAGTACGCTTCATTGGAGGAGCTTAAGGCGGAAGCTGAAGAGGAAAGAGCCAGGGTAGAGCGGGTTGTGGCGGAGACTCAGACTGCAATCAGTAACTACACCACTCAGATATCCGATACTCAAAAAGCTATCGAAGCCTACGAGGCACAAATAGCTGAAAAAGAAAAGGATATGGAGTACTTGAAAAAACTCCTCGAGGAGGAGAGGGCAAAGTCCAGGCTTGCCCAAAACTCTACCTGGAGGAGCATCGGAGAAGTTACTTTTGCGGAGGGCGACAGGACGCTTCTTGCAAACCTTATCTACTGCGAGGCGGGAGGAGAGCCCTACGAAGGACAGGTTGCCGTGGGAGCGGTAGTAATAAACAGAGTGCTCAGCAGCGTTTTCCCAGACACCGTATCCGGAGTAATCTATTCGCCGAAGCAGTTTTCTCCTGCGGGAAGCGGCAGACTGGCTCTTGCGCTTGCTCAAAATAAAGCTACCGACAGCTGCTACAGAGCGGCTGATGAGGCTATGAGCGGCTATACGAATGTAGGGTCCTGTGTATATTTCAGGACCCCGGTTGAAGGACTCTCCGGAATATCAATCGGTGGACATATATTCTATTAACACATATAAAAGCATAAGACGGTTATCATCGTGAGGATGGTAGCCGTCTTTTTCTATTGCACAAGTTTTGCCATATTGCGTATCCTTGAAGCTCTTGCTCTTTTTTGAAAAGTGCATTATAATATAAAAAACGGTAAGAAATGGTAATGCATGAAACGAAAAAAGCGAGAGTACGACTATGACCATAGATGAACTGCGGGATTTAAAAGAGAAAAAGGGATACACATACACTCAGATATGTGACTATAGTGGAGTGCCTATCGGTACAATTATTAAGATTTTTGCAGGCCAGACACTGAAACCAAGAAGGTCAACTCTTGATGCAATTGAAAAGATGCTGACTGATCCTAAGTATGAATACCTTGGGAAAAGGCATTCTTACGATGACCGATCTAAAACGACTAATAATTCATACGAAAACATTTATGGCGAGAATATTGTTATGGAAGAAGCTTCTGTCTATGGTGAAGATATCGGTAAGTATACGGTAGAGGATTATCTTAATCTTCCTGAGGGGACGAGAGTAGAGCTTATCGATGGTAAATTCTATGATATGGCTTCTCCGACGGTAGTGCATCAGGATATCATCTATAGATTTGTTAAACAGGTTGATCGCTTTATTGATGATAACAAAGGAAAATGCAAAGTCTTTATCGGACCTGTAGATGTTCAGCTTGATAATGATGATAAAACCATGGTTGTACCTGATGCTGTCATAATCTGCGATAGCAAGAAAAATCGTAAAGACAGGATAATCGGAGCGCCGGACATGGTACTCGAAGTACTATCGCCTTCTACAAGAAATAAGGATATGGAAAAGAAATGCCCCAAATACAGAATGGCTGGGGTAAAGGAATACTGGATGATCGATCCGAAGAAGAAGGTACTTATAAAATATGATTTCACGGATGAAGACTATTTACCCAAAATCGTTCCGCTAAAAGGAGAAGAACCTTTGGCTATTTATAAAGATAAGTGCCTGATAGATCTGGACGAGATCGGTAAGGCTATACATTAAAACGGAATAAATAAAACAATTAAGGTGGCGAATTCATATTTTGAATCCGTCACCTTTTCTTATTACAATCCCTTATAATCCAGGCAGGCCTGGAAACGGTCAAACTTGTCCCGGGCGATGAGTGACAATAGACTATCCAGCTGCCTTAAGCAGTTTATCATCTGCTCGTCTGTGATCAGTCCCTGCTCTTTGGCGTCAGCCAGTTCGTCAAGATCTACGACCTTCATCCTGCCGCTGGGATAGAGGATCACATCGGCGAGAAGATCGGTAACCGTAAGAATGCTGCCGTCTTCGGAAAAGTCGTATTGAACTACATCACAGTACCAATAGAGCAGACTTCCGTCGCTTCGATAGAACTTGCTGACCTTGATCCCGTCATTCAAAAAATAGCAGGACGTACCATGGTCAAATTCATCCTTTGGGCGAATTGTATGCCAGCTTGTGATAATATGCTCGTCGGTCCTTTCAACGATGATATCTTTATCAAGGAGGATACATTCTGCAGGAATTATCCGTTTTCTGAATATTTTAAGCTTTTCCATACTTTGACCTCCAATTTTTATAAATTATAGCATAGTGTCGCTTTTTTTATAGACTTTTTTAGCATTTTTAGGTATAATTGTCGATATATTTTAATGCTTTATTTTTTGGTTGCTGGGGGAAAAATGCCTGATAGACTTGATGATAACGGAAAGAAAAGAAAAAAGCGGGAAGATAACAGCAGCATATACCGAAATTTAAGCCTTATAACACAATTCACTCTATACATGCTGGTACCCATCGGAGGTCTTTCGGCGGGCGGATATTTTCTTGACAAGTACTTTCACACTTCCTGGATTATCATAGTATGCTTTTTTGTCGGCGCTATAGCCGGCGCTCAGGCTGTTTACCGGCTTGCGATGAAAATTGCAAATGAAAAGAGTAAAGAGCCCGAGCGGAATATCTTAAATCGCCCGGGGCGAAAGTCTTATCCTTCGGAAGAAACGGATACAAGCATTAGAGAAGAAAAGACTCCGGAGAAAGCAGATGATAAACTTTCTTAAAAAAAGTAACAGAACCCTTTTGGAACTCTGGAGCGGGATGATTGTTTTTACGGCTGTTTGCGAGATAGTGCTTCTTATTGTAGGCAAAAAGCCCGGGATATATTCGGCATCCCTTTGGATCGGAACGGGAATGGCTCTTTTATCTTCGCTCCATATGTACAGGAGCCTTGACAGAGCCCTTGATTTTCCCGAAGGCGCTGCCAAAAAGAAGATAACGCTTTCCTATGTTATCAGATATGCTGTGGTTGTAGCTGCTTTTGCAGTTATATGTATAACGGGTTTTTTTAATCCGCTCCTTTCCTTTTTAGGATATATGTCCCTTAAAGTCGGGGCGCTTATACAGCCGCAGACCCACAAAGTATATAACCGCATCTTTAACGAAACCGACCCTGTCCCCATGACAGAGGAGGAGTACAAGGCTCTTACGGAAGCTAAAGAGGCGGAAAATATAAAACAGACCTAAAACAATTTAATACGGGCTCTACTATAAAAAAGGTAAGGAGGTGAAGCTATGAACTATTGTGTTTTGCTTGCCGATGACATTGACTTTATGGTCCACGGTATTTTCAAGTACAATTTCTTCGGACTCGGAGAAGTGTGGATTACGACGACGCATGTTTGCCTGCTGATAGTGATGCTTATCCTGATCGGATTTGCCATTGCCGCCAACAGATGCCTCGCTAAGGCTAAGGACGAGCCGACCGGTTTCCAAAATGTTGTGGAAATGATAGTTGAGATGCTTGATGGAATGGTTGACAAAACCATGGGACGAGCAGCACCGAAATTTTACAACTACATCGGAACAATATTCATCTTTATATTGTTCAGCAACATTTCAGGACTATTGGGCCTGCGGCCTCCGACAGCCGACTACGGAACAACGCTTGCGCTTGGTGTGATCACCTTTGTACTTATACATGTCAATACCTGGACGCATAATAAGCCTAAAGACATTTGGAAAGATAAGTGTTCTCCGTTGCCGCCATGGCTGCCTATATGGCTGCCTATCAATATCATTTCGGATATTGCGGTACCGATCTCACTGAGCCTTCGTCTTTTCGCGAACGTCCTTTCGGGAACGGTTATGATGGCACTTATCTACGGCTTGCTTAAATGGATCGCAATCGGATGGCCGGCTGCACTGCATGTGTATTTCGATCTTTTCTCCGGAGCGATCCAGACATACGTTTTCTGTATGCTGACTATGACGTATATTTCAAATGCAAGAGGCGACAAGTAAGATTACAGCTTTAGGTAAGCAAATTTATCACGGAAGAAAGGCGTAAAGCGCTGAAAGCGTCTTTTTTCGAAAACAAATCCAAACAGCGCAGAAATGAGGAAAAAATGTTTGATCAGAATTTTATTTTAGGTTGCTCAGCAATCGGCGCAGGTCTGGCAGTTATCGCCGGTATCGGACCCGGTGTAGGTCAGGGTATCGCTGCAGGTCATGCCGCAGCAGCAGTTGGACGTAATCCCGGAGCAAAGGGTGATGTTACATCAACCATGCTTCTCGGACAGGCAGTTGCCGAGACGACAGGTCTTTACGGACTTCTCATTGCAATGCTCCTGTTATTCGTTAAGCCCCTTGTTGGTTAATTAAGGTTTAATTGAAAGGAGAAAACGAATGATACTTTTGGAAGGAGATTCATTATCCAGATTGTTTGGTCTGGATCTTCAGCTTGGAGCTGACTTCTTTCTATCTGCAATAGCTATCTTCGTTTTGTTTTTTGCATTCAGTTTTCTTTTGTTTAACCCGGCACGTAAGATGCTCAACAACCGTAAAAAGCGTATCCATGACGAGATTCAGGATGCGGCGGATCTAAAGAGCGAGGCCGAGAAATTAAAAGCAGAGTATGAAGATAAGCTTAAGAACATCGACAAAGAGTCTGAGGAAATCTTAAGCAGCGCCAGAAAGCGCGCCTTAGAGGGCGAGAACAGAGTTCTCGAAGAGGCTCGCAAGGAGGCTGACAGAATTATCGATCATGCCCGTACTGAAGCAGAACTTGAAAAGCAAAAGGCGATGGATGAAGTTAAACGCGAGATGATCGTTGTTGCTTCTATGATAGCTGAAAAGGTTGTATCCGAAAAAATCGACACAACCGTACAGGACAAATTGGTAGAAGACACGCTTAAGGAAATAGGTAAAAGCACATGGCAAAATTAGTTTCCAAAACCTACGGCGAGGCTTTATTTGAGCTTGCGCACGAGGAAGACAAAGCATCCGAGATGCTTGAGGAAATTCAATCCGTGCGCGAGATACTTGATTCCAATCCCGAGTTTAAGCAGCTTATGCTTCACCCGGGAGTAGCTAAGCAGGACAAGCTGAAAGTGGTTGATGACGTATTCAAAGGACGTACCAGCGACGAGATCACCGGATTTATCCGTATAATTGTCGAAAAAGAAAGATTCAAGGAAATCGACGCCATATTTGATTATTTCATCGACAAAGAGAAAGAATTCCGCGGAATAGGTGTTGCTTATGTGGTTACACCGAAAGCGCTTGATTTAGAAGGTAAGAGCAAGGTCAGAGAAAAGCTTCTTGAGACTACCGATTACAACACGCTCGAGATGCACTATGATGTTGATCCTTCTCTTATCGGAGGCATGGTTATCCGGATCGGTGACCGTGTTGTGGATTCGAGTATCAAGAGCAGATTGAATGATTTGACAAAGGAATTATTAGAACTCCAGCTGGGGTAACTCAGCAGGAAGAAAGGTGCTATTAAGGCAATGAATTTAAAACCTGAAGAAATAAGTTCTGTCATCAAGGAACAGATCAAAAGATATGCATCCACCCTTGATGTGGCTGACGTAGGTACGGTCATTCAGGTGGCGGACGGTATTGCTCGTGTTCACGGTCTTGAGAACGCTATGCAGGGTGAGCTTCTTGAGTTCCCCGGAGACATCTACGGAATGGTCTTAAACCTTGAGGAAGATAACGTCGGTGTAGTTCTCCTTGGAAACTCCAGGAATATCAACGAAGGCGATCTCGTTAAGACTACCGGACGAGTTGTTGAAGTTCCCGTAGGCGATGCAATGCTTGGACGAGTAGTTAACGCTCTCGGACAGCCCATCGATGGCAAAGGCCCTATCCAGACAACCAAATATCGTAAGATTGAGAGAGTTGCCAGCGGCGTTATTACCCGTAAGAGCGTAGATACCCCTCTTCAGACCGGTATCAAAGCTATCGACTCTATGATCCCTATCGGAAGAGGTCAGCGTGAGCTCATCATCGGCGACCGTCAGACAGGTAAGACCGCGATCGCGATCGATACCATCATCAACCAGAAGGGACAAAACGTTAAATGTATTTACGTTGCTATCGGTCAGAAAGCTTCTACCGTAGCAAATATCGTTAAGACACTTGAAGAGTTTGGCGCAATGGCTTATACAACCGTTGTTGTTTCAACCGCAAGTGATCTTGCACCCTTACAGTATATCGCTCCTTATTCCGGATGCGCTATCGGTGAGGAATGGATGGAGAGCGGACAGGACGTGCTCGTTATCTATGATGACCTAAGTAAGCACGCTACCGCATACCGTACACTCTCCCTGCTTCTTCGTCGTCCCCCGGGGCGTGAGGCTTATCCCGGAGATGTATTCTATCTCCACTCAAGACTTCTTGAGCGTGCAGCCCGCATGAGCGAAGAATACGGCGGAGGTTCACTTACTGCGCTTCCCATTATCGAGACGCAGGCAGGAGACGTTTCCGCATATATTCCTACCAACGTAATTTCCATTACAGACGGACAGATATATCTTGAGACCGAAATGTTCAACTCCGGTTTCAGACCCGCTGTTAATGCGGGACTTTCAGTATCCCGTGTAGGTGGCGCCGCTCAGATCAAGGCTATGAAAAAGATCGCTGCTCCCATACGTACCGAGCTTGCTCAGTACAGAGAGCTTGCATCCTTTGCACAGTTCGGATCGGAGCTTGACGATGATACCAAAGAAAAGCTTGCACAGGGCGAAAGGATCAAGGAGGTATTAAAGCAGCCTCAGTATTCGCCTATGCCGGTACAGTATCAGGTCATCATCATCTATGCCGTTACAAGAAAGTATCTGCTTGATGTTCCTGTAGAGGATATCACACGCTTTGAAACGGAATTCTTCGAGTTCCTTAACACCAAGTATCCCGAGGTGCCCAATTCAATTGCCACCGATAAGGTTATCTCGGATGAGATCGAAGAAAAGCTGAAGAAGGCTATTGAGCAGTTCAAAGCAGATTTTCTTAAAGCTTAAGTGACAGATCTGAATAAGAGGTAAAATATTATGGCATCAATGCGCGATATTAAGCGCCGCCGGTCAAGTATTCAGGGAACGCAGCAGATCACCAAGGCGATGAAGCTTGTCTCTACGGTCAAGCTTCAGAGAGCAAGGGCGGCTGCGGAAAAATCCCAGTATTACTTTGACAGTATGTACCGCACGGTGGGAAGCATCCTTTCACGTGTAGGGCATATCGAGCACAGATACCTTACCCCCGGGGATTCCGAGAGAAAGGCTGTGGTCGTGATAACCTCCAACAGAGGTTTGGCAGGCGGATATAATTCAAACGTGGTGAAGCTGATCACAAGAAATGACGCCTTAAAGAAGGAAGACCTCGATGTGTATACCATCGGAAACAAGGGCCGTGAGGTTTTTGCAAGACACGGATACACCATCAGGGAGGACCTGCCCGATATAATCGAAGATCCGCTCTATTCCGAAGTGAATGAGCTTACCGCAAGGCTTCTTAAGTCCTATGAGAACGGCGAAGTCGGAGAGATCTATCTGGCATATACCTTCTTTAAAAATACAGTGAGCCAGGAGCCGAGGCTGTTAAAGCTTCTTCCTGTCGAGCCCCTTGATCAGGACGGGGACGGGTTTGTGGATTCCGTAATGAATTTTGAACCCGAAGACGTGGAAGCGATCGACATGATCATACCGAAGTATATCAGCAGTCTGATATACGGAGGTCTCAAAGAGGCGATCGCCAGTGAAAACGGTGCACGTATGCAGGCGATGGACAATGCGACAAGCAATGCAGAAGAAATGATCGATAAATTGTCGCTTCAGTACAACAGAGCGCGTCAGGGCTCGATCACTCAGGAGCTTACGGAGATCATAGCAGGTTCCGAAGCGATCGGATGATGAGTCGGGCGCCCTATGCGGCGAAACCATATTGCAGCCGCCGGAAAGCGGCAGAAATGAGGTTATAAATGGCAGAAAATAAAGGAAAAGTAACCCAGATCATCGGAGCGGTACTTGATATCCGTTTCGACGAGGGGAAGCTTCCTGAGATCAACGAAGCGATCCGCATTCCCACCAAAGACGGCGGTGAGCTTGTAGT
The DNA here is from genome assembly GCA_017401005.1 of Lachnospiraceae bacterium. Lineage (GTDB taxonomy): Bacteria > Bacillota > Clostridia > Lachnospirales > Lachnospiraceae > AC2028. The sequence goes on along the minus strand of JAFPRD010000136.1, from coordinate 417 downwards.
GGAAGTATCACAGCATCTCGGAGACGACACCGTAAGATGTATAGCGATGGGCCCCACAGACGGACTTGTGCGCGGTACCGAGGCTATTTCTACAGGAGCTCCCATTTCGGTTCCTGTCGGTGAGAACACTCTGGGACGTATCTTTAACGTTCTCGGACAGCCCATAGATAATAAGCCTGCTCCGACGGATGTTACATATGAGCCTATTCACAGAGCGGCTCCTTCATTTGAAGAGCAGTCTACCGAGGCGGAACTCCTCGAGACCGGAATCAAGGTCGTTGACCTTCTCTGCCCCTATCAGAAGGGTGGAAAGATCGGTCTTTTCGGAGGTGCCGGAGTTGGTAAGACAGTCCTTATCCAGGAGCTTATCCGTAATATAGCTACCGAGCACGGCGGATATTCCGTATTTACCGGTGT
>JAFPRD010000016.1:0-2033 GCA_017401005.1 Lachnospiraceae bacterium | reverse complement strand
CCAGTTCTATAACCTGGTCATGAACTTAAATGTAGAGGATAACATCCTTCTTCCCATGACCGTAAACGGCAAGAAAAAGAGCGAGCTTAAGAAAGAGCTTGATGAGATCCTTGAGATTACCGGCCTTAAAGAGAAAAGAAAGGCCATGCCCGCAACTCTTTCCGGAGGACAGCAGCAGAGAGTAGCCATTGCAAGAGCAATCCTCGGAAATCCTTCGATCATTCTTGCAGACGAGCCCACCGGTAACCTCGACTCCAAATCAACCGCAGAGATCATGGAGCTCTTCGCAAGACTTAACAAAGAAAAGGGTCTTACCATTCTTCAGGTAACCCATTCCGAGAAGTGCGCGGGGTACGGAACCAGAACCATTCTTCTCGACAGCGGTAAGATCGTAGGCGGAGAAGGGGAAGAAGCTCAGACAGCTCCTGCTGAGGAAAGCGTAGCGCAGGCTGAAGAAACAGCAGCTCCTTCCGAAGCAGAAAAAGAAACCGCGGAAGTAACGGAGTAATTAATTAGACTCAAATAAAAAAGGAGCAGATCGATATGATCTGCTCCTTTAATAATGCATTTAAATTAATCAACAGCGATGTCGATGTTCTTGCCGGTAAGTCCTACGTAAGCACCGTTAGATGCTTCGCTGCTCTCGGGATGAGCGATGAGCCACTTGTTACGAGCCCAAAGGAGCTTATCCTCGTCATTTCCTTCCTTAAGAGCGGGCTTGTCGGTGTTGGTTCCCTTGGGAAGAACTACGGTTACGCGGAATCCGTCGTTTCCGTCGCACTGGCAGGGAGCATAGTGAAGGCTGTCTTCGTATACGAGAACAACATCGCCTGCTTCAGCTTTGAATGCTACAACGTCCTTGGTATCGAGCTTTCCGTCGTGGATATCCTCTGCCTTTGCAAGGAGAAGAACGAAAGAAGTGGTTCCGATGTTGAGCTCGCTTCCTCTGTGATACTCAAGGCAGTTGAGCTTGGTGTTTCTTCCCCAGCACATACCTATCTGAATAGGCATTCCGCCGTAAGCGCGGTCTGTGAAATCCTTGTAAAGATCGGTGCAAGCTTCGAGGCTGTCGATTCCGGGCTCGTAAGCTACTCCCTCTGCGGGAAGATCTATCTTATTCATTGCATCAAGCAATGCAGATACATCATATCCGGTTAAAACCTTTCCGTACTTTTCGAATTCTTTGCTGTGAACTGAGATTAACTGCATAGTGAAACCTCCTATATAAATAAAATACCCCTACACTTAAGATCAGTGTCTTTTCATATAATACATCATTTAAAATATTCATGATACCGTTTTCTTGCTAAAAACATGGGCAGTTTTTGTTATAATAGAAAAAAAAGGAGGGCCTATGGACGAACCGTTTATCACCGTCGACCTGCATGGTATGAGGTGCGATGAAGCAGAGAAAAAAATAGAAAAAGTACTCGCCTCGGCCGGCACAGGAACGTATCAGATACGTCTTATCCATGGGTTTAACAGAGGCACAAACCTTCGGGATATGATATATGACAGCTTCAAGTATGATAAGAAAGTAAAACGTATCATGCCGGGGGATAATCAAGGTATTACAGTTCTTGTTTTGAAAGAGCTTTTTTAAGGATAAATCAATAAGATAGATTAAAATAAGTCGGTTTTTCTGTGCGGAGAAACCGACTTATTATTTGAGAAAATAGCGTAATTACGCGGTTTTTCTTGTTTTAACATTACAATCAGTCATATTTTTATATTAAAATACCTCTTGATTTTACAAATGCATAGTAGTATCTTAAATTCATAATTGTTCAGGGCAGATAACTAATTATATCTGCAGAAGGAGTATATATGAGTAAGATCAATGTCAGTGAGAAATACAGGCCCACATATTATATGCCCCCTGTACTTAATCACAACTGGGTAAAAAAAGACAGAATTACAACACCTCCCATCTGGTGCAGTGTTGACCTTCGTGACGGTAACCAGGCTCTTATCGATCCCATGAGTCTTGAGACCAAACTCGAGTTTTTCAAACACCTTGTTGATGTCGGATT
>JAFPRD010000135.1:0-5881 GCA_017401005.1 Lachnospiraceae bacterium | reverse complement strand
CCAGGGCAAGTGTGCACTCGTTGCTCGAGGGAAGGAGCATAGCGTACAAAAGCTCTTCTACAGTTACGGAAGTACCTTCTTTTATAAGAAATCCGCCGTCGATGGAATTGGAAAGCTTTTCTACCGAAGCAGAGGTTGTAACGACGGTGTCGTAGCTGAGCGCGCCGCTCGAGATCGCGTCCATAGCGACGATATAGCTCATAAGCTTTGTGGTACTTGCCATGGGCACTGAGAGGTCGCCGCAGTATGAATAGTAGATTTCTCCATTGGTTATATCTCCGAGAAGAACGGAATTTGTCGCAAGGAAGTACCCGCTTTTTTCCAGCGTCTCGGGCGAGATGCTAAGGGGCGCGGAAGAATCTACGGAAAGAGTATCTCCGGTAAAGCTCAGGTTTTTGTTCAGAAGGAGTGCAAAATCCGGCAGGTACATAAAGCAGTCGTAGCATCCGGTTTCCTCATCCTTGTAGATAAAGGTGTAGTAGTGGACATTTTGCCCGTCTAAGATAAAAGTATTTCTTCGCCTTACGTATTCCTTGCTTGAAGGGTCTCTTGTAAGAACGGTGAACGCGGAGCCTTCCCCGCCAACAGGCGTATAGACGCCTCCCCTTGTGAGGCGAATTGTATCCTTTTCGATAGAAACATCAAAAGCGGAACCTGTTCCCGCAAGGGCAGCAGCCATATCCCGTAATGAAACATAGGCATCGTGGTCGTAATACATATCAATGTATTTAACGTTTTTCGCCGCCCTGCCGTCCGCTGAAACGCTCATATTCCGAAGGTATTCGTAATCATCCTCCGCGAAGGAGGGAAGAGACGTAGAGAATAAAAAGCTAACTGTCAGTAGAGAGACGATCAGTGTTTTTGCTATGTTCTTAAATTTCATGTCAATTCCCCTGCTTAAAAGTTAAAGTATAGAAAAGTACTTACTCTTGTCATAAATATAACGCAAAGCGCAAATGCGACTCCAAGACATATTATAAATCCGAAGGAGTAGTTTTTTTGCTTTTGCTCAGCCGTAATCTCACGGGCATTTTTCAGATTGCATAGAATAAAGGCTATAACAATAAATACCCCAAGGAGCGATGCATAGATTATATAAAGGGTTGGCGCTCCGATGTGAAGTATCTTTTCCATCACTCCTTTAAGCTCCGGTAAAAGGGACATAGTAGAGCCTATATCTATTATGAATCCTGTATATGAAGGGATGAACATTTTCTTCAGCATTATAAGCGCTGTATTTAAGGTTTCGCTTCTAAAGATCGTCCATGTGACGACAAGGAAAAACATAGTAAATATTTGTGCGGGAAGTTTGTGCTTAACTTTTAAGAATTTCCTTCTTGACCAAAGTACTCCGAGACCGTGCAGTACGCCCCAGAGAACGAAAGCCCAGCTGGCTCCGTGCCAAAACCCGCTTACCGCAAATACGATCATCGTATTAAGTGCTGTACGGAAGGAACCCTTACGATTACCGCCGAGAGGTATGTAAAGGTAGGTTGTAAGAAAACTTGTAAGGGTGATGTGCCACCTTTTCCAAAATTCCCGCACGCTTGTAGCTTTATAAGGTGAATTGAAATTTTCCGGAAGATCGATCCCGAACATCTTTCCAAGACCTATAGCCATATCGGAGTATCCGCTGAAATCAAAATAAATCTCTAAAGTGTAACAGATCGCTACGATCCAGGCTGACGGCGTATCGAGGTAGTAAAGCTTATCGAAGCCGTAATCCACCGGAAGGGCAAAAAGATCGGCGATAAGAACCTTCTTTGTAAGTCCGAGAATAAAACGGACAGAGCCCTCAATAAAGCAGTTTATATCAAACTTACGGGCATTTTCTGCCTCAAACTGCGGAAGCAAGGTGCTGTGCAGGACTATGGGACCTGCTACCAGCTGAGGGAAGAATGTTACAAAGGAAGCATACTTAAGTATGTTTACGTGGGGAGCCGAGCCTTTATACCTGTCAACGATATAGGAAATCTGCTGAAGAGTAAAAAAGCTTATACCTAATGGAAGGACGATGTGCTTTAGGGCAAAATCTGTTTTAAATACCGCGTTGATATTTGAAACAAAAAAATCAAAATACTTAAAGTAGCCTAAGAGAACAAGGTTGCACACCAAACCGGTGATCAGGAAAATTTTTTTCAGCTTTTCTATTTTTTTGATCAAAAAACTGATAAGATAATTGATGGCAATACTGAGGATGATTATATAAAGGTAATGGATATTGAAATAACCGTAGAACCAAAGAGACATCCCGATTAAAAAAGCCAAAGAAAGATCATACCTTTTAAACTTCCGTAACAGGTACCAAGCTACCAGACAAATCGGAAGGAATATGAAAATAAAAAATTGTGAATTGAACAGCATTATTCTCATCCTTTGGTTTTTACAAAGCTATTAGTATTTTACTACAAGAAGCCTTAGGACGCCAGTAATGAAGTTTAAAGCGGAGAGTTGTTTTGAATAAAAAAAGAGTTGTCATTATATGCATATTGCTATTACTGCCCCTGGTGATAACAGCATTGACTGTGGTTATCTGCGATCCTTTCTTTCACTACCATAAGCCCATAAAGGGTTATCCATACGCTTTGGAGAATGAAAGATATCAAAATGACGGGATTGCAAAGCATTTTGAGTATGAGCTGATGATCACGGGCAGCAGCACTACCCAGGTCCTGCTCCCGAGTTATGCGTCAGAGCTTTGGGGATGCGAAGCCGTAAGAATGTCCTTTGCGGGCGGGTCTTTGCATGAAACTGCCGGACTGGTAGATACGGCAGTAAGCTCGAACAAGGATTTAAAGGTTGTGATAAGAGGGCTGGACATAGGAAGATTAGTGCAGGAAAAAGACACCGTAGATTACGAGGATATCCCGGAATATTTATATGATAAAAATCCCTTTAATGATTATAAATATCTTTTTAACAGAGATGTGATGACATCTATCGGACGAAGCGCCGCAAAGATGGCAGCAGGACAGCAGGCCGACAGTTTTGATAATTATGAAAACTGGAACGACAGTAAGGTATTTGGAAAGGAAGCGGTACTTACTACTTTCGAAAGACTTCCCCTAACAGACGAAAAACAGGTCTTTACGGAAGAGGACAGAAGAATAGAAGACGAGAATCTGTATGAGAATATAATTAAGACTGCTAAAAATAATCCTGATATAGAATTTATTGTCTTTATACCGCCGGTAAATGTCTGCTATTGGGATGCAAGTCTTAGGAGCGGGGGCTTTGATTATACTTTAGACGCTTTAAGCGAAGCCTTTTTACAGCTTGGCGAGGCAGATAATATCAAGGTTTATGCCTTTGACGACTGTACGGAGATAACCTGCAATTTTGACAATTATATCGATGGATTGCATTTTGGGGAGGAAACCGGTAAATACATTCTGGAATCCATACACTCAGATAACCATAGGATAACAATTGACAATAAGGATGAATATCTGGACAGGATCAGGAATATCTATTCTGTCTACGATTACGAAAGTATATTTAAATAGGGCAAAATCCGGTCCTTTTCTTTTGTTTAATTCTTTATTTATTTCTTTGTATAGACAGCAGGGTAGTCATAGAGCATTTTAAGGGGCTCGTCATCTGAAATGCTCTTTCCGAGAGAAGCGCCAAATGTATCTTCTACTGTTCCGGCAAAGACAAGGAAATCATCTTTTACGAAGAAAGACTCGCAGATGGATTTACCGCCAAGGGTGCGTTTCATGGAATTGTCCTTTACTTCGTAAGCGCCGGAAATATTGTACATATCTTTAAGGGCATCAAGAGTCGGCAAAAGTTCGGGGCCGCTATTTTTCATGTATTCGGCGACGCTCATACCGAGAGCGTCTTCAATAAGCTCGTCTATGCTCTTTCCTGATGAAGCACTGTCAATTCCCGCATTATCGAGCCTTTTTTCGAGGAAACTGATAAGACCGGAAAGAGCCAGAGCTTCAGCGGCTTTTTTCGTTTCTTCAAAACCCTTTTCATCTATCTTTTCGGAGAATTTTCCGTCGCCCGTAAATACAAGATCGACTTTAACTGTAACCTTTGTATCGTCAAAGGTTACGAGAGCGGCTGTGGTCGGATCTTGAAACCATTCATTCATTTCCTCGATAACGTATCCTCTAAGATCGATCTCTCTGCTCCAGGAGCCTACATAAGAGGTATCCTTAGCAAAAAAATTCTTATAAACAAGCAGTCCGCCTCCTGTAAGGATCACAAGCAGAAGGAATATTACCATAAATGTCAAAAATCTATTTTTTCTCATAGCCTTTTCCCCGTATTAAGCTTTTCGTTAATAATAATCCTATCATAAAAAAGCCTTAAATACACGTAGATGCACAAAATTGTTTAAATTTACCAAAAACGGAAACGCTTTTTCGTGATTTAGTTTCTTGCGCGTGTAAGGGCATGCACTTTATAATGGAAACTAAGAAGGGGGCTCATCGTTTCCGAACCGAAACAGAATCAGAAAGATACGAGGAAATAACATGGCAGAAAGAACAAAGCAGCAGGAGCATATACTTGAAGGCACTATCAGAGTGTTCAACAAAAAAGGTCTTAAATTTACAATGGATGACCTTGCTCATGAACTTGGAATGAGTAAAAAAACCATATATGTTTCCTACAAGGAAAAGAATGAACTTTTCTTTGATATGGTTGATTACCTTTTTGACAATATAGCGGAAAAGAAGGAAGAGGTCCTTAATGATTCCAAACTTTCCACTACCGAAAGGGTAAAAATAATACTTGGTGTGATGCCGGAAAGCTATAGCGAGATTGATTTCAGACAGCTTTATATGCTTAGGGATAAATATCCCGATATTTACAGAAAAGTAGAAGAGAGACTTGAAACCGGATGGGAAGACACCATCAGCCTTATCGAAAAAGGAATAAAAGAGGGTGTGATCAGAGACATACCGATTTTTCTTGTGAAGACCATGCTTGAATCATCTCTTGAACAGTTTTTCTCGAGAGATATTCTCCTCAAAAACAAGATGACCTATAACGAGGCTCTTGCCGGAGTAGTAGATATCATCGTTGATGGAATAACCGTCAAATAAAAAAGGAGGCAAATATGGACAGATCCGCATCTATTTTTGGAAATGAAATGCCGGGGAGCGTTGTAAAAAAAGCTGCCCGAAGTAAAAGAAAGTACATAAGAAAGTACGGGGACGACAGCAATGCATCATATCCCGTAAGAATAGAAAAGAATAAATATATCGGAGACAGCCTTGGCGTTAACAATGTGCTGGTAGGGGATCTTAACTCAAATGCGCATTACGATCCCGATACTCAGCTTCCCGGGCTTTCATGGGATACAGAAAAAGGAATCATTGTCGGAAATATCCGCATGGGATTCGGACATTACCGCATATCTATGGCAATTGCTTCCTGCGCAAAGTATCTGGGATATACGCCTTACTGGATGGACCTGAATTCTTATAAAGAGACTACCTGCACAAAGGTTATCGGAGCGCAAAACGATTTATATTCACTCGGCTCAAGGCTTTCGAAGAATCCAATTTTCAATAAGCTTGTCTGGGAGCCGATGAACTATGAGGGCTTTAGAGCTTTGTCGTATAATGCGGCAGATCAGAAAAATGCCGAACTTATGGCTCCTGTTTATAAAAATGTTCCCAAGGAGATTCCCGTTGTCGGCACACACGTTTGGCCGGCACAGGCAGCGCTCCACGCGGGAATGAAATATGTTGTGAACGCTATTCCGGATAACTGGCCTATGGCATTGCACTACGCGGAGGGCGCGGTCCATACTATACAGTGCCGCAATGCATATCAGGGATACGCCATCTGCAACGGAATGATGAAAAAGAAGGTATGCAAGCCGATGCCCGAAGGGTCACTTGTTTATACCGGTCACTAT
>JAFPRD010000134.1:0-2231 GCA_017401005.1 Lachnospiraceae bacterium | reverse complement strand
TTATGAATATGTGCAGGGCAGGCTTAGATTTATGGCAGATGCGGCGCACTCATTGGGCATGAACTTTACTCTTTGGGTTTGGAGTGCTGAGTTTAACGGCTATGGCTGGAATGACAAGGATGTTGATTATTACGACAATTGGAAGTACGGGCATGCGTACGATAATCCAAAGTCAGTAGCGGCTTTTGAAAAGTACTACGATATTTACGCTCAGTTAGCGGACTGTTCGGATCGTATGATCATGCATTTTGATGATCCCGGAAATCTTATCAGCAGTGAAGATATAGCTTATTTCTCCAAAATAATGAGGGAGAAGGCAAGAGCTGTCAATCCTGATATTGATTTTGGAATAAGCTGCTATACCAAAAAGCAGGATCCCTGGAGTCTCGATCCCTTGATGGAGGGTGATACAACCTACTATATCGGTATCAGGCATACGGAAGAAGATGGTTGGGGAGATTTCAGAAGCTATCTCAGAGACAACGGAATGACATATGGCGTCTGGTCCTGGAATCTTACCGAGATGGAAATAGATCAGCTTGCCGAAATGAATGTCAACTCCAAAATCATAAAGAAGGCATATACTCTAACCTCCGAGGAGGATCATATATCAAAACCTTCCTACTGGAGCGAGATGGACTCTTATCATGTTTTGAATGTCTTTTCTCATTACGTTGCGGCATCGCTCCTAAGGGATCCTTCCCTTAACGAGCAGTGGCTTTTAATGGAATCGGCAAAGGCTGTAGTCGGCGAGGAATATGCCGATAAGCTGTATGATGTACTGACGCTGATAGAGGATGCAAGAAGCGGAGATTCATGGGAAGAGTTTAAGTGGGGATATGAAGAGTACATCCTTACATCAAAGGATTACCCCGCTGAGGATATCAACAAAAGAGCGAAAGAAGCTGTTGAGAATCTCGACGAGATGATCGCTGCGGATATAAAGGGCGGTACATTGCCACTACCTGTATCAACTACTGAGCTTCTGGAGATGATAAGACCGCATATACTTCAGATAGAAAGTTTCTCGAAGTTTAGAATGGAACTGAGCAAGCTTGAGAGTAAAGCAGAGAGTCTTTCAAAAGAGGAGCTTCAGGCGGAAGTTGAAAAGATCTATACTCCTGTGCCGGAGTTTGATGTAATTATTGGACTTTGGGGACAGACGGAAAGCAGAGCTCAGTTTGAGCTTTTATCGGAGTTTTGTAAAAGAAACGAACTTGAGGTTCCCAGAGACCCTGCATTTACAAAGCTTCGCAAAGACAGACTTTTCTCGGAGTATGAAGTATTCCAGAAACTCTCCGACGAGCCGGTATATCGCGGAAAGGATACCGGATTTCAGTTTGGCCTTGCCTATGGAAAAGAGGAGACAGAGTACCTTACGGGACTTCTTATCGATGAAGGACTTTTGTCCGAAACCGAAGACGGAAAAGTATATATAACTGATTATAAGAATTATTAAACGGTACCTGTATGTCATTTGTACATTTACACACCCACACAGAGTATTCACTGCTCGACGGGTCCAACAAGATAAAAGAATATGTGGCAAGAGTTAAAGAACTCGGCATGACTGCGGCCGCAATTACGGACCACGGTGTAATGTACGGAGTTATTGACTTTTACAGGGCGTGTAGAGACGCCGGGATAAACCCGGTCTTGGGGTGCGAGGTGTATGTTGCACCGGGCTCGAGATTTGACAAGGAGCCGGGACACGGCGATGACAGATACCACCACCTTATCCTCCTTGCGGAGAACAATACAGGCTACGCCAATCTTTGCAAGATCGTAAGCCGTGGATTCACCGAAGGTTATTACTACAGACCTAGGGTTGACAAGGAAGTCCTTAGAGAGTTTCACGAGGGCCTTATCTGTTTATCCGCCTGCCTTGCGGGAGAAATCCCGAGACTTATCACGGCGGGAAGGCCGGATAAGGCAAGGGAAGTTGCGAGAGAGTATCTTGATATATTCGGAGAGGGCAATTACTTTTTCGAACTTCAGGACCATGGTATAAAGGCGCAGCAGACCGTAAATATGGAACTGATGGTTATGAGCAGGGAGATGAATATTCCCCTTGTTTGTACCAATGACTGTCACTATACTTACGCGGGGGATGCCGACGCCCATGATATCCTCCTTTGCCTACAGACGGGAAAGAAACTTTCCGACGAAGACAGGATGCGCTACGAGGGCGGTCAGTATTACGTTAAATCGGAAGACGAGATGCGCCTTCT
>JAFPRD010000133.1:0-2947 GCA_017401005.1 Lachnospiraceae bacterium | reverse complement strand
TATTACTTGGCTTCAACAGGAACATGGCCTACACAGATTTCCGTTCTCATCTCTTCCAAGAAGGACAGAGGCGGTAATACCATGAAGTCCATGGAAGCCCTTATGCCGAAGCTTTACTCCGATCTTAATGTTACACCTAAGGAGACGATACTTTACTACTGTCTTACCAAGTACGGCGTACATTCGGAGTATATGAGAAACGATGCGGACGATCTTTACGTAAGACTTGGTACCAAGAGCGGTCTTAAAGATCATGTAAAGATGGTCTCCGGAGAAATGTTCTCAGAGAGCGGTCTTACCGAGGATGGCGCCATTGAAGTTGTCATCAGCCAGGACTGTATGACAAAGCAGGGTTATCTCGTAGGAGAGACTATTATCTTTGACGCTGCAAAGGACCATGACGGACATCCCCTTAGAGCATATATTAAAGGTGTGTTCGGCAAGGAGTGCGAAAACGACTACTACTGGCAGGAAAAAAAGGGTGAGTTCGACGATGTATTTCTTATGAACACAGACCAGTTCATGAATATGTTTACCGGGGACAATGCCGATAAATACACAGTAGTCTGCAACTATACAGCTATGTTCGAGTATAAGGATATCAGTGCATCAAGCATAGAAAACCTTTCTGCATGGACCGAGTATTACGTTCACAGAAGCTCTTACAAGAACGTTATATCAGATCCGCCGTATGCGGACGTAATAGCAAGCTACAACAATAAGCATTCACGTATCTCAGCCACACTTGTTATACTCCAGATACCCGTGCTTATAATGCTTGCGGCTTTCCTTCTTATGATCTCGGGACAGATGTACGAGATGGAGAGAAATGAAATCTCCGTTATCAAGAGCCGCGGATCTTCAAGAGCGCAGATTTTCAGACTATATCTATATCAGGGACTCTTCCTTACAGGCCTTGGAGCTGCTATAGGTATTCCTTTCGGAATGCTCCTTGCAAAGCTCCTTGGCGCTACAAGAAACTTCCTGATCTTTGATCTTTCGGAGACTCTTGCAGTGCGCTTTACTCCCATGGCAGCAATCTACGCCGGAGCCGCAATGCTCCTTGGACTTATCTGTCTTACCGTGCCTGCCATAAAGCACAGCCGCGTGTCCATCGTAAACTTAAAGCAGCAGAAAGCTATGAAGAAAAAAGCTCTCTGGGAGAAGCTTTTTGTTGATGTTATCTGCATCGCCGTAGCGGGTTACGGATATTACAATTTCCATAAGAATTCCGCAGATATGGCAGAGAGCGTGCTTAACGGAAAGTCTCTCGATCCTCTGCTTTACCTTGCATCATCTCTTATGATCATAGGCCTCGGTCTTTTGTTCTTAAGACTTCAGCCCCTTGCTCTTAAGCTTATCTACACCATAGGCAAGAGGCGCTGGAAGCCTGCAAGCTTCGTTTCCTTTATGGAGAATGTTAAAAACGGACGCAAGCAGCAGCTTATCATGCTTTTCCTTATTATGACCGTATCCTTGGGTATGTACCATTCGACCGTAGCCCGTACGATAGTTGAAAACGCTATCGCAAATACGGATTACAAAGACGGATGCGATCTTATTATGAAGGAAGTCTGGACCGAGATCATCGATCAAAACGGAGCAAAGACAGGTGCATATATTGAGCCCGATGCGGGAAAATATTTGTCTGCCCCCTTTATAGACAGCTACACAAAGGTATATAATATTACAGATGCCACCGTATCTGCCGGAACAAACGGAAAGCTTCCCGCGAATGTGCTCGGTATCCATACAAAAGAGTACGGACAGATCACATACGTTAAAAAGAAGCTTAACGGAAAGCATTATTATGAGCTTTTAAATGAGCTTGCGGTTGTTGAAAACGGAGTCCTTGTTTCCTCTAACTTCCGCGATAAGCTTGGATATAAAGTAGGAGATACCATCTCTTACACCAACTCAAGAAACAAATCCGCAAGCGGCGTGATCATTGATTTCTTTGATTACTGGCCTGCATTTTCATCCGAAGTATCCGTAGTTCAGCCTGACGGCAAAGTGGCTACGGAGAGTAACTATCTGGTTGTAGCTCATTATGAGTACCTCCATGAAAAACTCGGAGAGATGCCTTTTGAAGTCTGGGCATCACAGAAAGCCGGAACCGGTGCGAAGGATATCTATAACTGGATCCAGGAAAACGACGTAAGGCTTACCAAATACGTTAACAGAAATGTAGATCTCGAAGACGCAGCTACAGATCCTCTTCTTCAGGGAACCAACGGAGTCCTCACAATGGGATTTGTCGTAACCTTGCTCCTTTGCGGAGTAGGTTATCTGATCTACTGGATCATGGCACTTAAGGAGAGAGAGCTTGTATTCGGTGTGCTTCGTGCATCCGGATTCCACAAGGCCGAGCTTTTCCATATGCTGATCAACGAGCAGATATTCTGCGGCATTCTTTCGATACTTGCAGGTTTCGGTATCGGCAAACTGACATCATTTTTGTTCGTTCCTATTTTGCAGAAGGCGTATGCTTCAACATCACAGGTTCTGCCCATGCAGCTTATCACAAACAGCACTGACCTTGTCAGACTGATAATCGTAATCGGTGGAATGATGATAGTATGTCTTGCCGTTCTCACGGTAATGCTCCTTAGGATGAACGTAGCTAAGGCACTTAAGTTAGGAGAAGACTGATAATGGGGAACAATGTAATAGAAGTCGAAAACGTATCAAGAGCGTTTCCGGTACCCGGGGGAGAGTTTTGGGCTCTCAAAAAGATAAATGCACAGATTCCGGAGGGGTCCTTTGTTATCCTTAAAGGACGCTCCGGTTCAGGTAAGACAACGCTTCTTAACCTTATCTGTACTTTGGATAAACCCACAGAAGGTATAATAAAAATCGACGGAACCGACGTAGCGAAGCTCTCGGACCATGAAAAAGAAGATATGAGAAGGACAAAGATGGGATTTGTATTCCAGTCCGTATCCCT
>JAFPRD010000132.1:0-6902 GCA_017401005.1 Lachnospiraceae bacterium | reverse complement strand
CTTATGCGCACAATCCCCGGAATGGTTGTTATGTGCCCTGCCGATGATATCGAGGCAAAGGCTGCTGTTCGCGCAGCTCTTGAGCACGAAGGCCCTGTATACATCAGATTCGGCCGTGCGGCAGTTCCTGTGATCAACGACAGACCCGATTACAAGTTTGAGATCGGCAAGGGAACTGTAGTTCGCGAAGGTAAGGACGTTACCATCGTAGCAACCGGTATCTGCGTAGACTCCGCTCTCGGAGCTGCAGAAAAGCTTGCTGCTGACGGAATCAGCGCTGAAGTTATCAATATCTGCACAATCAAGCCTCTTGATGTTGATATTATCGTAAATAGTGCAAAGAAGACCGGCAAGGTTGTTACCGTTGAGGAACATTCCGTAATCGGCGGACTTGGAAGCGCAGTTTGCGACGCTCTCTCTGAGAACCTTCCCACACCTGTTAAGAAGATCGGTATGCAGGATGTGTTCGGAGAGTCCGGATCCGCAGGCGAGCTTGTAAAGAAGTACGGAATCGATGCAGATGGCGTGTATGCTTCTGTAAAGGCATTTGTTAAATAATAAAACAGATATTTTTTAAAGGCGGCAAATATAGTTTGTCGCCTTTTTAATTGTTTGGTATAATCAATCTTGGATTGCAAAAGCATTCCTTTGTATCAGTTGGTAAAGCATCGTTTGTAAAAGGATCAAACATGAGCATCAAAAACATAATGTCACCGTCAATCCTCTCTGCCGATTTCTGGAAATTGGGAGAGCAGATAACAACCCTTGAAAAAGCAGGCGCAGACTGGCTCCATATCGATGTAATGGATGGCTTATTTGTGCCCTCTATTTCTTACGGCATGCCGCTTATTAAATCCATCCGGAAAAGAAGTAAGTTGTTTTTTGATGTACATTTGATGATAAATGAACCCGAGCGCTATTTTGAAGATTTTGCAAAAAGCGGTGCGGATATGATTAATTTCCATATCGAAGCAACGGAAGATGTGGAAGGCTGTATCGAAAAGATAAAAGCTTTGGGCAAGAAGGTTGGTATAGCCATCAAACCCGACACCCCCGTCAGTGAAGTGATGCCCTATTTAAAATCTGTCGATATGGTCCTTGTTATGACCGTAGAGCCCGGATTTGGCGGACAGAAGCTTATCCCCAAGTGCATCGATAAAGTAAGAGAACTCCGTATCGTAACGGACAAGATCGGATTAAAAGACTTGGATATACAGGTGGACGGTGGAATAAGCGTTGACAATGTTAGTGAGGCTCTTGATGCCGGAGCTAATGTCATCGTAGCCGGAAGCGCTGTTTTTGCCGGTGATATTGCCGAAAACCTCACAAGATTCGAGAAAAAGCTTGGAAATAAGTAGCTGAGATTTCAGCTTAGATATAGATTTAACAAGGAGATTTATACATAATATGATTCCTGAAATATACAATAATTTTAGTTTCCCCTGGGAGATGGATTTCCTTCTGTCCCTTCAAAATATTCATAATGCGCCCCTTGATTTTATCATGAAAGCATTCACTTTCCTCGGAAATGCGGGAATAGTCTGGATTGCAATAGCGCTTGTTTTGACGATTATTCCCAAGACCAGGAAGCTGGGACTTACCATGGCTTTTGCAATGGCGCTTACATTTATTCTGGGAAACCTTGTACTTAAACCGCTTATTGCCAGAGGAAGACCCTGCTGGATTAACGATACCGTCGAGATGCTTATAAAGAAGCCAACGGATTACTCCTTCCCATCGGGACATACTATGAACGGCATTACCGCCTCTCTTTGCATCTTCTTTTACCATCATAAAGCCGGCATCGGTGCAATCGTTGTGGCTTGTATTATCGCTTTTTCCAGAATGTATCTTTTTGTACACTGGCCTACCGATATCCTTTGCGGCGCGCTTGTCGGAGCAGTCGATGCGGTCATTGCATTCTTTGTGATGAAAAAGATCTGCGAAGCTATTGAGAAGAAAAAGAGTTCTAACAAATAAGAAGTAAGTATCTGAAAAAGTAAAACAGGATTCCGTAAATGCGGAATCCTGTTTTTTAGTCGGGGCAACGTGATTCGAACACGCGACCTCTACGTCCCGAACGTAGCGCTCTACCAAGCTGAGCCATGCCCCGTCAACTACTAAATGATATAGAAATCCGAGGGAAAAGTCAAGTATAATAGCATTATATTTGGCTCTTTTAACGTGGATTTATTGAAACAGAGGGCCTTGTCAGATATAATAAAATAGAATTTATCAAAAAGGAAAAAGAATAGTACCGATATATACAGTATCGATAGAGGAAACAGACATGAACATGGACGAAAGAATAAAGCGCATCAACGAGCTTGCGCATAAACAAAAATCCGAAGGACTTACCGAGGAAGAAAAGGCTGAGCAAGCAGTTCTGCGCAGAGAGTACATAGACAGCGTCAAGGGTAATCTGGCTGCCCAGCTTGGCTCGATAAAGGTAAAGAACCCTGACGGAAGCCTCCATCCTCTTCAAAAAAAGAAATAAAATCTTAGGAATAATCAAAGGCATAAAAGAGTAAGAGGAATAATATGAGTGAACCTATAGTTACGCTGAAAAAAGGCGAGGGACGCACAATCAAAGCAGGCGGCGCCTGGATTTACGACAATGAAATAGATACCATCATGGGACATTTCAAAAACGGAGATGTTGTGGAGGTCCATGATTTTGACGGATATAAAATGGGGCGCGGATTTATAAACCAGAATTCCAAGATAAGGATCCGTATGCTTACCCGTAATCCGGAGCAGGAGATTACGGATGATTTCCTCAGGATGCGTGTAAAAAACGCTTGGGAATATCGAAAAACCGTTATGCATGCAGGGGATCTTAACTGCTGCAGAGTGATCTTTGGCGTGGCTGACTGGCTGCCGGGTCTTGTTGTTGACAAATACGCAGATGTCCTTGTAGTTGAGTGCCTGGCCCTCGGAATGGACAGATTTAAAGAGAGAATAGTCGATATCCTAAAGGAAGTAATGGCTGAGGATGGTATCGTTATAAAAGGCGTCTACGAACGATCTGACGCCCCTGTCAGAAAGAAAGAAGGACTTGAACCTCGCAAGGGATTTATCGGAGAAGAGTTTGATACAAATGCCCCGATAGTAGAAAACGGAATTAAGTATACAGTCGATGTTGTAAATGGCCAAAAGACGGGCTTTTTCTTAGATCAAAAGTACAACCGTCTTGCTATGCAGCAAATTGTTGCCGGACTCGTCGGGGGAAGCGGCGCGCTTTGCACAAAGAGAAATCCCGAAAGAAATATTAAAGTGCTCGACTGTTTTACCCATATGGGAACATTTGCTCTTAATATGGGACTTGCCGGAGCGGCTGACGTAACGGGACTGGATATATCTGAGTTTGCGGTATCGCAGGCTACGAAAAATGCCGAGATAAACGGCCTTTCGGACAGAGTAAAGTTTCGGGCCGCAAATGTGCTTGATGAGCTACCTAAACTGTACGACGAAGGAGAGCAATACGATATTCTTGTTCTCGACCCGCCGGCCTTTACCAAGTCGAGAGAAGCTACAAAGAATGCTATAAAGGGCTACCGCGAGATTAATATGAAGGGACTGAAGCTTGTAAAAGACGGAGGGTACTTCGCGACCTGCTCCTGCTCCCATTTTATGACCCAGGAACTCTTTACCGAGGTTATAGGACAGGCTGCCAAGGCAGTTCATAAGCGCCTGCGGCAGGTTGAGTTTCGTACGCAGGCTCCGGATCACCCGATACTTTGGGCCTCGGATGAGAGTTATTATTTGAAATTCTATATCTTCCAGGTACGTGAGGAGAAATAAAAAAGCAGCAATAGTAAGTGCAAAAAAGTAGTAATATCAGGAACAGGCATTGCAACAATACAAGTGACCTTGGAGGACTGAGAGTCTATGGGAAAAGACAAAACCGTAAGGCCCCAAAAAGGGGGAGGACTGTCACTAAAAAAGCTTCAGATTGTAATGATCTTTGTGACAGCTGTGGTATCAATAGCACTTCTGTATTACACATTTATATCATATCGAAATTATAAGGTTTTATCGGCAGCTTCGCAGGTTTTTGCCGACTTACACGCTTCTGCGGACGGGCTGAAGAAGGCATCGGACTATCTGACCGTGATGGTCCTGAGATTTACAGACAACGGGGATCTTGAGTATTTAAACGGTTATTTTGAGGAACTTAATGTTACTAAGCGCAGAGAAAGGGCATTGGAAGAAATAGCTAAATATCCGGATTGCGCTGAGGCTCTTAAAATGTTCCAAAAGGCGATGGATGACTCGAACGAGCTTACGGAGACAGAGTTTTATGTTATGCAACTCGTGATCGACGCTATGGGATACACCGAAGGGCCGGAAAAACTCCTTAAACTTAAACTAAAAGAAGAGGACGCAAAGCTTGCAAAAGATGAAAAAATGGTCCTCGCAAGAAAAATGCTTTTTGAAGAGGGGTATTACACTCTCAAGGGAAGCATTAGCGACAACATCGATAAGGGGCAGGCTGAAATAGACCGGCAGGCGGAGATAAGCAAGAAATATCTTGAGGATATGTATCAAAAAGATATGAAAATCACCCGTTCCCTGATAGTGGCGCAGGTTGTACTGTTTTTGATCGTAATGGTGATGACGATGCATCTTGGCATCACGCCAATCCTCAGAGCCGTTAAAGACATACAGGAAAACAGAACGATTGGTGCTACCGGATCGCAGGAATTCAGATATCTTGCAAAAGCCTATAATAAAATGTACGAGGCAAACAGGGCAAGCATCGATAAACTCAATTACAAGGCTACTCATGATGAACTTACGGAAGTACTTAACAGAGCAGGATATGAAAAGATACTTCCTGAGATAGATGTAAAGAGTACCTGCTTTATTATTGCCGACGTTGATAATTTCAAAAAGTTTAATGATACTTTAGGCCATGAAGTCGGAGATATGGTTCTTAAGAGAGTTGCCCGTACGCTACAAGATAACTTTAAACCGATAGACTATGTATGCCGTATAGGCGGAGATGAGTTTGCTATAATTGTACGGAATATTGAATACAACAGATTGTCGGTTATTTTTGAAAAGCTCGAAAAGATCAAAAAAGACCTTGAAAAAGATGCAGAGAAAGAGCCGTCGGTTACATTATCCATTGGCATTTCTCACGGATACTATGCCGAAAGTACGGACGAGCTTTTTGAACAGGCAGACAAGGCTTTGTACGTAACAAAAGAAAAAGGTAAGAACGGATATTCCGTATATAAATAAGACTGTTGGAGACGGGGATGAATTACGATTGCCTTATAATTGATGACGAAAAGATGCTTGCTGACAATACCTGCGAATACTTCAATATGTTCGAGGTAAAGACAAAGGCTGTATACAGCAGGGCTGAGGCAGAAGAGGTCTTAAAAAGCGAAAAGCCTAGGCTTATTCTTCTTGATATCAACCTATCGGACGGAAGCGGATTTGAACTTTGCAAAAAGATAAGGGAATCATTAAATATTCCAATTCTTTTTATATCGGCCAGAAATACCGATGACGACAAGATCATTGCGCTTAATATAGGCGGGGATGACTACATCGAAAAGCCATATTCTCTCGGCGTTCTCCTTGCCAAGGTAAAAGTTGTCCTTAAGAGGTATGGAGAGGTATCGGATCTGCAGGAAGAAAATGAAAAGACGGGCAAAGATTATGATGACGGAATATTGAAGCTTGACAGCGTAAATAAGCAGATCTTTGTTAACGGTGATTTAAAGAAACTGACTGCTATAGAATTTAAGCTTCTAAAATACCTTACGGACAATCATGACAGACTTGTCACAAAAACCGAACTGTTCGACAATGTCTGGAACGATAAGTTTACTACGGACGGTACGCTGAATGTCCATATAAGAAAGATTCGTGAAGAGATAGAAAAAGACCCTCAAAACCCGGAATATATAAAGACAGTCTGGAAAGAGGGATACAGATTTATATCAGGAAATTGACCGGGGGACAAAATGAAAAAAACTCCACCAATCGTATTTTTTGCCATAAGTATTTTTCTTGAGGTCGGGCTGACCTTTTATTTTGCTAATAGGATAGATATGGCAAAGCAGGATGCCGTAGCCGTTAACGAAGTACTTATGAGCGTAAAGGAAAACTTCGGAGAGGAAGAGAAATACAGCACTGCCCTAAACTACTCCATACTTGACGAAAAAGGAGAACTCATATACAAAACATCCGAAGAAGTATCTACAAGTCTTAACGAAGCGATCAAAAACAGCGATACTATTCTTAACGCATCCGGTGGATGCCTTCTTCTTATTCACAACGACATACCCTCTAAAATTGAATCTATCAAGAGACAGATATTTACTTTGATCTCCGGCATATCTATTGTACAACTGATCTTAATCTTAATATTCCTTTTTTACATCAAAAAGACTGTAACCGATCCCTTTAAAAAAATGAATGATTTTGCAGTTCGCGTGGCGGGAGGAGATCTCGATATTCCCCTTAGGCTGGACAAAGGGCGGGCATTCGGAGCTTTTACCGAGAGCTTTGACCTTATGCGGTCAGAGCTTAAAAAATCAAAGGCGGCGGAGAAAAAAGCCAATGATGATAAAAAGGAAATGATCGCAAAGCTGTCACATGACATTAAAACTCCGATAGCTTCCATAAAGTCAACTTCCGAGATAGGATACGAGATTACAAAAGAAGACAGAACCAAGGAGCTTTTCAACAGCATCAATATCAAAGCAGATCAGATAACTAATCTTGCTGATAATCTATTTAATTCAAGCGTACAGGATATAACGGAGATTGATGTAAATCCATCGAGATACGAGTCAGAAACAGTAAAAGAGCTGATAAAGAATTCCGACTATCTAAACAGAGCGGGGGATTTTGATATTCCGCCTTGCAGCGTTTATATT
>JAFPRD010000131.1:0-21866 GCA_017401005.1 Lachnospiraceae bacterium | reverse complement strand
TCTTGGTAGCAGCAACGGGTCCGATACCCATAACCTCGGGACGAACACCTGCAAGAGCGCCTGCTACGAAAGTAGCCATAGGCTTAACGCCAAGCTCCTTAGCCTTCTCTTCACTCATAACAACGATTGCTGCAGCACCGTCGTTGATTCCTGATGCGTTACCTGCGGTAACAACTCCGTCGGGATTAAGAGGACGAAGCTTTGCAAGTCCTTCGATGGTAGATCCAGGTCTGGGTCCTTCATCGGTATCAAATACAACTACTTCCTTCTTCTTTCTGATCTCAACGGGAACGATCTCCTTCTTGAAAGCGCCTGCTTCGATAGCTGCGCAAGCCTTCTGCTGAGACTTAAGAGCGAACTCATCGAGCTCTTCTCTTGTAAGGTTCCACTCCTTAGCTACGTTGTCAGCGGTTGTGATCATATGATAGTCGTTGAATGCATCCCAAAGAGCATCCTTAACCATGGTGTCAACAAGAGCGCCCTGGCTCTGGCTGGGCCATGTCATTCTGTATCCGTAACGTCCCTGAGGAAGAGCGAAAGGAGCCATTGACATGTTCTCCATACCGCCGGCTACAACGATATCGGCATCGCCTGCCATGATCATCTGAGCAGCCTGGTTTACACAGTTAAGACCTGATCCGCAAACAACGTTAATGGTAACGGCGGGAACTTCGATGGGAAGTCCGGCCTTAATGGAAGCCTGACGAGCAACATTCTGTCCCTGACCTGCCTGGATAACGCAGCCCATGTATACCTGATCAACCTTCTCGGGAGCAACGCCCGCACGGTTAAGAGCCTCCTTGATTACGATTGCACCCAGCTCTGCAGCGGGGATGGTGGAAAGAGAACCACCCATTGTACCGATAGCGGTACGACAAGCACCGGCCAAAACAACTTTTCTTGCCATCTTGAATTCCTCCGTTTTCTTTAATGAAAAAATTTATTAGTTTGATGTGATTGTTATTTTTTTCACACTCTTTGTAATTTTATCACAGAGCATATATATTTGCAATCCGAAAACAAATTCAAAACGGCTAAATTTGCAACAAATTTTTAACACTTTTTTGTAAAAAAATGAAGGTGCAACTCAGCATTGCACCTTCACCATTTTCAAAATATTTAGTTTAATGTCCCGCAGGCTTAGAACTCCGGCTCGATAAGACCGTAGGTCTCGCCCTTTCTCTTGTAAACCACATTGACCTGATCGGTCTCTGCATTGATAAATACGAAGAAGTTATGTCCGAGCAGTTCCATCTGAACGCAGGCATCTTCGGGATACATAGGCTTGATCTCGAACTTCTTTGAACGGATGATCTTGATCTCCTCTTCCTCATCGGAATCATTCTCAACATATGCCTTTGAGAACGCTACCGCATCCTGCTGTTTCTCGATGATCTTGTTTTTATATTTCTTGAGCTGTCTCTCGATGATCTCTTCTACGAGGTCGATGGATACGTACATATCGCTTGAAACCTGCTCCGAACGGATAATGCTTCCTTTTACGGGGATCGTAACCTCTATTTTCTGGCGCTCCTTCTCTACGCTTAGGGCTACGTGAACTTCAGTGTCTTCATTGAAATACTTTTCCAGCTTTCCGAGCTTGTCCTCGACTGCACTCTTAAGTCCGGGAGTAACATCAATGTTTCTGCCAATGATTACAAATTTCATATGCTTCACCCTTTGCATTGGAGTTTGATCACTGTATATTGCCGGATCATATACTCCAATCTCGCTTATTAAAAAAGCGAGTACCTTTCATATGGATTTCGTAAGAATATAGTAGCACAATATTTGGTATTTATCAACAATAATCTGACAATTTACCACTTTATTTCGTAAAAGTCGGGCTCTTCAAAATTATCTGAAAATTCAAAAATATGACAGACATCGGGCGTTTTGCACAAAACGCCCGTTCGATTGGTTTACCATAAATTACCCCCGATTGACATAATTTTAAGTGGATAATGTGTATAAAATCGTGTATAAGCCCCATTTTTCGTTGTTTTTTATTTAACACTGTGGATAACTTTCACTTTTCCACAATCAAAAAGAAGTCATCTTTCAATTTCCTTTGTGCATATCTTACAAAAGAAAGTAGGATGACTTCTTTTTTCTCCCCTGTTCTAATGAACAATTTTTATCTTTATCTGTCAGAAAATTCGTCTTATGCCCAAAAGTGTCATAAAGTCAATTCCCGAAACAACAATTCCAAGCCTTGAGTTTGCGGCATGAACGATCTTTCCGTTGCCCATATAGATTGCCACATGTCCGGAGTAGATGATGATATCTCCCGGCTGAGCATTTTCGATTCCGTCGACGGCAACTCCCGCATATCTTTGAGCATCGGAAGCATGTGAAAGACTGATGCCGTAATGCTGATAAAGGGCCATGGTAAATCCGGAGCAGTCGCATCCGTTTGTAAGGCTTGTTCCGCCCCATTTATAGGGATTACCCACAAACTGCAGAGCATACTCAACAAGCTCTACTCCCTTTGCATAGCTCTCCTCGGCAAGTCTTATCGCTTCCTCTTCATTGGACTCGGCGTAGGTAAACTGCCAGTTGATATCGGCGTACTCTTCCGCCATCCAGCCGTCCCCGCTTGCCGTCTCAACAAGAAGATAGCCGTCCTTTTTATCTTTTACGAGGTACTCCTCGCCGTTTTTAACAACGCATACAACATCCGCATCCTTGTCGGCGCCGGTTCTTACGTACAGTGTGGGAACGTTGACGCAGGCAAGCTCATATCCTACTTCCGAAGCCATATCCTTTGCCTGCTTTCCGACTATGCAGTACTCCTCTTTAACGTAGCCGGTAATGCTTCCGGATTCGATAAGAAGCCAGCCGTCTTCCCTGTCAAGGATCTTGCCCACGCTGTCATCATATATTTTTCCGACATACTCGGAATTTGAATCCGGCTCGGTACGCACATACAGATAATCCTTTGTATCCGCTATAGCGAGATTATCCACAAGATTTTCGTATTCTTCTTTCGCGTTTGCCTTAAGTCTGACCTTGATCTCTTCCTGGGAGTTTATAACATCCTCCACTCCGTTAAGAGACGCAGTCTTGTCGCTTCCGCCGAGAGCTACAACCGCTCCTCCTCCGGGAAGCACTTCAGATGCGGTAGCCGCATATGAATTCATATAGGGCAAGCTACCCGACATAAAAAATAAAGCTGCCATACTCATAGATGACAGCTTTACTACCATTTTAAGTATATTTCGATAACTAAGTTTCTTCATAACACCTGTACTATTTGTTACAAAATTATTAAATTTGTTAAATTTAATATATCATAGGTGTTACGGAGTGTCAACCCCGCCGTGGGCCCCTCGGTTATTCGTTCTTGCTTATCATATCGACAACAAGCCATTTTCCGTCCACTAAAGCGTAGTAATATGTATTGTGGGTACGGTCATTGGCGGTCATATTTCTCTTAGGCAGATACATTGTCTTAAGGTAAGACACCTCCACCGAATAGAAATTGTCGTTGTATCTGATATAATTTGAGGTTTCCTCTTCAGAGTACGTAGGGGCCGTATGGCCGCTGTACATCCAGAGGTCATGGTTAATATAATTCTCAAAAAGAGGTATCAGATATGAATCCGTAGGGAAGAGTCCTCTCATAGAGCCGAGGGTCCTGTCTCCCGCGTAAATATCCGAAATGTTTTTAGCATTGGTAAGAGCGCTCTGCGCAATATCGGCAGGCACCTCGCTTCCCGCAAACTCAGCGGTGTAAGTATTTCCCTCTACAGTAACCGAAACCTCATTACCCTGGGCGTCTCTTACTTCCACGCTGGGAACGCTCATAAGTCCCTCGGCGGCATAGGTAAGCTTCTTGGGGACTTCGGTATAAGCTGCAGCAATTTCGAATTCTTTGTAATTCTCGGGTTCTCCCACAAGCTCTCTCTCATCTACAGGGATACCGTTGATGCTTGCGGTATAACTATCCGGAATCTGGATCACGATTCCCTCGTTACCGGTTTCGTAAATGGGGGATACGCTTGCAACTTCCCATTCCTGTACCGAGAGGATGAACATCAGCTGTTTTGATGAAACGGACTTTATATTTACCGTTGCGATATGCGCATCATCTGCGTATACCTCGTAAACAGGTGCCTGAGCATCATAACTGGTTTCGTTTTCTTTAAAAGTGATAGTCTTTCCGGCTATAGCGTTTTCAAAAGCCTCTTTATAAATATCCGGCGATTCAAATCTTGAAGAGCTCTCCGCAAAATTCATGGAAGAAAGATCACCGCTCTGGATCTTTTTTACTACTTCCTCCATAACATATCCGGGCTGAGCCGCTTCGTAAATATCAAGGTCCTTCTTGATGACGCCGTTTAAAAAGTAGATCCAGAATCCCACAAGCGCCAGTATAAATATTATGTAAAAAGCCCAAAATCCGATTGAACTCTTTTCCTGTGTCTTTTTCATTTCGGTTATCTCCTTTCCACTACGAACGCAAGAGGAAGTCTCCATGATGCGTTTGAATAATACAGAGTAACCGATGTCATCTCGTACTCACCGTCATGATACATACATGATGAGCTTCCGCCATCAAGGTTTGCCGCGTTGACCGCACCGTATTCCTGCATAACCGAAATTACGTCTGCGGCGGTAGCGCCTAAGTGTCCGCCGGCTCCGCGTCCGTCGGTAACAAGGATAAGAACGGTTCCGTCAGCCTTCTGTCCGATAACGGTACGGGGGTTTGCACCGGATCCGCTTCCGTTTAAGGATACCGACTCGCCGTTGATTATAAGCTTCGTAAAGTGGTTATCATCTCCGTCGGCGATGTCCTTAAATGTAACAGCGTCGCGGATCTGAAGTTCCTCCACAAGGTCCTTTACGGATGACGCGCTCATACCTCCTACATCTCTGATGATAAGGATGTTGTCGGTATTAAATCCAACCATTACATCGCCTGCCTGAGGATTGTTGTACTGAATCTCGCCGTCGCAGACAACAAGTCCCTTGGGGGATCCGCCCTTGTTGGAGTCTGACTGATACTCACCGCCGTTTACTCCCGCAAGGAAATTGCCCTTGTCTACAAGAACGTCCAGTGTCTCTCCGTACTCTTTCCAGGAGCCGTCAAAAATCGTAGTAAGCTTAACTCTTGAAGGATCGTTAATGATCATAAGCTTTCCGAAGTAAGTTCTTCCGGATACTTCAACGATCTCAAATCCGTTTATGTCAAAATCGGAAACCTCTTCGGCATTCTCGCCCTCTCCGGAATTTTCCGTAGAGCCGCCGACGCTTATAAGTCCGGTATCAACCTCCGCGTCTAGCTTACCCATACTGTTGCGGTTGCTGATCTCGGCAATCTCCTCCTCCGAGAGGAAGATCTTGTTTACAAACTTAAGCTGACCGGTCTCCTGTATAGTGGACGCCATAAGGTTTTTAGCAGAATCGGGTCCTTTGTAAATGTTATATAAAACAAAATAAACGCCCGTAACATTTACGATAAGGAAAGTCAAAACAATAAGAGCTATCCTTCCGGGTATGTGGTTTACGCTGCTTCCGCAGGCTGCGCCGAAAGCCGCCCCAAGCAGCAGCGCTCCCAGAATACCGAAAACAACCGGTGACAATACAAACATAGCTCCGATAACAGCGCCGAGAGCGGCTCCGAAGGATCCGCCGATAAGTACGCCGATAACGGTGCAGATGATCGTCATACCCGAAAATCCTGACTTCTTTTTGCCCGAACTTTTAACGTAGGAAGTGCTGTATTTTTCGGCATTGTTGTATTCTCTCTTGATACTTCTTCCGGCAGGGATACTCATATCCTCAAAACTAAGGTCGTCGGAATAATCGTTTGAATATGAATCATCAGCGGGCTCCTCATAGCCTTCGCTCTCATATCCCATCTCCTCGGGAGGATAGTAATTTCCTTCCGGATCGTAATACCCGCCTTCAGGGTCATAACATCCGCCCTGGGCATCGTAGTAGTATCCGTCTTTGTCGTAATAACCGCCGTATTCATCGTACTGGATGTTATTATCGTCTCGGTTCTTCATCTGACCTAAATCTCCTTTATCTAAATACCCATCTTTGCTGTATCTGATAGCTGAACAAGAAAAGAATCACATCTACAATGGGTTTGTATACAAGTCCCTCAAGGGCTTCTCCGCCTCCAAAGAGCGCGGAAAGTCCGAACACACCTGCTGCCGCCAGGATCATCTGCACGAAGCAAAGAAGGTAATACTTCCATACCGACTTCTTTACGCTTGTTGCGGATTCAAAGACTGCATTGCGGTTCAGGATATAATTTACTATAGAGGATATGATCCTCGCAACAACCGTGGCGATTAATACCTTAAGCGCTATAGTGTCGTTGCCGCCGGAGAAAACCCTCACAAAGAATCTTCCCAGCGCAGTCTTTATCTTGATGCCGTCAAGCAGCGTAGTCCTTGCAAGCAAAATATTCAGCAGATTAAAAAGTCCGATATCGATCACACAGCAGATAAGTGAGCTGAGTGTGTACTTAAATATGAACTTTAATATTATACGATATATTTTGATAGAATCAAGGAAAGGATTAAAGTGCGTCTCCGAATTGTCATCTATATAGACCGTGTCTATCTTTTCCTCAACCCAGGATATACGGTTTTTGTGGAGTGCGAAGAACATCTCCGTCTCGTACTCGAACCTTTCGCCCTTGGTCTTTACAAGGAGAGGTAAATACTCTCTCGGTATTGCGCGGAGACCGGTTTGAGTATCCGAAATCTTCATTCCGCAAAACATGGAAAAAACTCTGCTTGTAGTCTTGTTTCCGAAACGGCTCTTGGGGGGAACTCCCGGAGAGTCGAAATCTCTGCAGCCCAAAACAACCTTGTCTTTTTCGGCTATCATCCTCTCGGCGCAGGAGAATATGTCATGCGAAGTATGCTGTCCGTCGCCGTCTACCGTAACAACGCCCAAAGAATCGGGCCTTTTTTCCAGCACAAACTCAAATGCTGTCTTTAATCCTCTTCCCTTGCCCTTATTGACTTCATGAGTAAGCACGGTAACTTCGGGATGAAGCGCCGCCTTTTCAAAAGGTGCAAGATTCTCCGGCCTGCTTCCGTCATTAACGATCACGATATCCTTAAATCCCTGTGCGATCAATCCGTCAACAACACTATTTAATTTTTCATCCGGATTAAGGGAAGGTAAAACTATTGTAACATTCATAAGTAATCTCTCTTATCTGCGTCCCCTGCTGTTTTTCCTTGATGCCTTTGCTCCGATTACGGCAAATGTCGTAACAAGGCCCGCGCAGGTGCAGATTGCTATGGCAATAAATATTTTGTCAGTTTTTGAAAAGCTCTTCTTTTCCTCTATGCTTCTTTCGGGAACCTCTTCCTCTTCGGGCTCTACGGGCTCTTGCTCCTCCTCAATCGTGGGGATAAGCACAGGGACCGCTTCCTCCATAACCTCACCGCAAACGGTGCAGGTATATGTCTTTACGCCCTCGGTTTCAAATGTGGGCTGCACCGTAACCGTTCCCTCATCGAAGGAATGCTTGTGAAGCGTATAATTTGCTCTGTAGGAATAGCCCGTTGCATCATTTGTATAGGTTGTATATCCGAAGCTGTAGCAATCACCTTCGGTTACTTCCTCTCTGTAAACGGGATTTTCGCTCATATCCGGATACAGGTCTTTACTGTAATCGAAGATCTCATTTCTCTTAAAGCTTTCCGTATTTCCGGCATATTCAAATTCCCAGATCATTACTTCTCCGAAGATAGGCTCGCAATAAGCTCTTCTGTTTGTATTGTCCTCGAAGAACGTTATCTGGCCGCTTACGGTATTTCCCGTAAGGGATCCTTTGTAACCGATGTTTAGATTGGGATAGAAGATATACATTCCGACGATACCGCCGTTGTGCACATATCCGTGATCCGAATCGTATCCGTCAATATTTACGACGCAGTCATCCACATCGAGATATCCGGCGCCGAAAACGCCGCCCATGTACTGCTCGTCTCTCTCTTCTTTATTTTTGTCGATACAGGTAAGTGTGGTATTAATAACGCAGTTTTTCGCCTTTCCGCATCCGTAACCCACAAGTCCCGCGACACCGAACATCGGCGCATTAACCTTAAGCTGTATCCTCGCCTCTTCTATGGTGCAGTCGATGATCCTGGTGTTTTCCGTATATCCGGCGATACTTCCGACAAAACAGCTCTCATCCGCGTCAACGTCAGCGCTCATTCCGTAGAGTGAAAGATTCTTTATCGTAGCGCCCTGCGCCACATCAAACATTCCGGCAAATTTAGTATCGTAAACCTTGAAGTTTCCGTCGTAGGTTGACTTGACGGTCTCTCCGAGCCTGTCTACATGAAGATTAAGGATCGCATGTCCGTTACCGTTAAGGATTCCGCTAAAGGTAAAAGGAACCCACTCGTAACCCGCCATATCAATATCCTTGTCAAGCACATAGCTTGCCGAAGGATCGTTTCTCATAGCGTCAAGCTCTTCCGGCGTACTTATGTGTATGCGGTTGTCGACAGCCACAAAATCCGTCAGATTCTCAAACATATCATTGTCGCTGTCATAGCCTACGTTTGTTCTGTAAAGTCCCCATGCAGCGCTGTTTATCTCCGGATGCTTGTCATTGGGATCATCCGATACGTAGAACCAGCACCACTGCTGAGATACATGCTGCTTATAGGAAAGAGCGGCAATCTCAATGGGGCAAAGGCCTCCGCGCTCGTCTATGGGCTGTCTTAAATCGAGAGTAATTGCGTTTTCCGCGTAATTATGGAAATATGCCTTTGGAGTATCCCATGCATCGTATGATGCGCACTTTCCTTCAGAATATGAAGGGTCGGCCGCCGAATCAAGGGCGCTCGCAACCGAAGCGGCAACAAGCTTATGGAAGCCGTGTCCGTACTCTCCGTTAAAGTCATGTGTTATAACGATAGAGGGCCTAAATCTTCTGATTTCGGAAGCTTCGTAAGCGATCATATCGTTTTCGTTATAAAGATTTCTTGCGCTCTCTATGCTGTCTGCGTACACGTCGGGGAAATTACCGCAAACAGGATAATTGCGCACTCCCTCGCACCAGAGTCCGTCAAGCTTTTCGTGCTCTCTGATACTGTCTCCTGTCCAATATTCCGTAAGATAGGAAAGCTGAACTTTTGCACCCTTCTCGTAGATAGCCTTGGCGATAGCCGATCCAAAAAAGAGGATCTCATCGTCGGAGTGGCTTGAAAAAACAAGTATATCCGCTTTCTCACAGGGAGGCTGCCAGATCTGAACATCATCGGGGATATCATTCTTTGATGTAAAAACCCTTACTTTGGAAAGCTTTTGAGATGCCGACATCGTAAGAACGGCAGAAGAAGAGCTTTCGGAAAGTTCGATATATTCATGCAAAAATCCGTACTCGCCGCCTGTTTGAATATCGTTTTCGGTGGAGATGGAGTACTGCGAAACGGGGCTGTGCCAGATAAGATAAATCGCCTCTATAGGCGCTCCGTCCGCGCTTTTAATCGTAACCGTATCTCCCGCATTAAGCGCCACAACCGACTTGTAATCCGAGTCGGTAACATTTCCGCTTCCGGAGCCGTTTGAGAAGGTAACGCTCGGCGTAACCTCGCTCGAAGCATACGAATCAAAAGCTGTTAAATTAAACGCAAGAGCAAGGAAAGCTCCCAAAGCCGCTAAAATTCCACATTTAAGAATAGATTTCATAATCACATCACCTTTTTTCACACAGTTATGAAAATTATAACATACCTTTTAACCATGTACAATTTACATATTGCCTTTAAGGACGCCACTATTTTATAATAAATATGTTCACTTTTTCACTTTTTAAGAAAATTTAACCTGAAAGTTGCAGTTAAAAGCTTCAGAAATGAAAAAAAATAATTCAAACGTACGGAAAAATCTTATACTTCTTTATGTGCATTACCTGCTTGTAGCGCTTTGGATAGGCCTGATGGTGGTTATCGTCTGGTTTTCCGGCAAAAGCGCCGACGAATCAACCGAGCAGTCCCTTGCCGTCGGAAAATTTATCTGCCACCTGGTCGTATCCGGCTTCGACAATCTGAGCGATCTGTCAAAGCTTGATTACGCCCGCGCCCTCGATAAATTCGTCAGAAAAAGCGCCCACTTCTGCGAATACGCAGCCTTAGGCGCTCTGACGTTCAATGCATCTTATGTTGTTTTTGGATTCCTTAAGATATTCAAAAGGGTCAACCTTAAGAACAATTATCTGATAATCTCTTCCCTTCTTTGGTGCATCCTCTTTGCCGCATCGGACGAGATCCACCAGATCTTCGTTCCGGGAAGATACGGCTCGCCCTTCGACGTACTTCTCGATACAGCGGGCGCTGCCCTCGGCATCTTGATCGTAATCTTTATAGGCAAGCTTTTTAATCGTTCAAAGTCACCTTCAAAGGCGGCAGATACTTGATACACATCTTTTCAAGGTCTGCTCCCTTTACGGGTTTCGACATATAATCCACAAATCCGATCTCTTTGTATTCCTTATCAACCCCGTTAAGCGCATTTGCGGTCAGTACGACAACGGGGGTGTTTCTGTTTGCCCCGTCTTTTTGAATCGTCTTAAAAGCTTCAACTCCGTCGGGGGCTGGCATCATATGATCCATAAATATCAGATCGTATTTCTCATTCTGACAAAGGTCGATAGCTTCTTTTCCGCCGGTTGCAATCTGGACGTACACTTTCGTCTTTCCGAGGAGCGCCTTAACAACCTTAAGGTTCATGGGCACATCATCAACAACAAGGATTCTCGCCTCCGGAGCAAGAAACGACGCCTTGTATTCCTTGGAAGCCTTATTTCCGTCATCAAAATTAAAAGGACCTATGGGTGATTCATCCACAACAGCCTGGGGGATCATTAGGCTGAAGTTCGATCCCTTTCCGAGTTCACTCTCCACATCAACCTCGCCGTGCATAAGAGCGGTGAGTTCCCTTGTGATCGTAAGTCCGAGTCCCGTTCCCTCGATATTTCTGTTTTTCGCTTCATCCACACGCTGAAATGCGTCGAAGAGAATAGCCTGGTTTTCCTTGGAGATTCCGATTCCCGTATCGATTACCGAGATCTTCAATAATACTTGCTTTACTCCTACCGGCTTATATTCGACCTTAACGGTGACAGATCCTCTTGATGTATACTTAATGGCATTGGAAAGAAGATTCGAGAGCACCTGTCGTATTCTCATCTCATCGCCGTAAAGAGTCTTCGGTACATTGTAATCACACTCAATCCTATACTCCAGCCCCTTGTCCTTTGCTGAAGGTCCGAGAATATTGTAGCAGTCCCTTAAGACTTTATGGATACTGTAATCTGCCTCAACGATGGACATTCGTCCCGCCTCGATCTTGGAAAAGTCCAGAATATCGTTAAGCAAGGACAAAAGGCTGTTTCCCGCTACCCTTATATTCTCCGCATACTCGATAAGCCTCTTGTCTTCGGCCTCTCTGATGATCATCTCATTCATACCGAGAAGCGAATTAAGCGGAGTCCTGATCTCATGAGACATATTGGCGAGGAAGTTGCTCTTTGCGGCATTGGCTCCGTCCGCCTCTTCCTTGGCGCTGGCAAGCTCCTCCATAACGTAATACTCTTCCGTTACGTCGTCCACCATAATATATGTTCCGAGAAAGCTTCCCTTTCCGTCCACGATTCTGTTTAAGCGAAGCCTGTAATGGCGGTCACGGTTTTTGGGATTCTTCGCAGTCTTTACGTATGTATACACTCCGGGGAGCACCTCATTTAAAGGCTTACCGTCGGTAACGCTGTCAATGATCTCCGTCCCGGCTGTGCAGGTTTCCTCTCTGAGCTTAAAATGCATACAGATAAATTCATTTACAAATATACATTTTCCGTCGGTATCAAAGAGGATAAATCCCTGATTCATCTCGCTGACAGACTTCTTTACGGACTGGTTTGTAAGTATCTTCGGAACAAATTTTTCCGAGAAGTAATAGATAAGACTGGCGGCAAATCCATAAAAAACAACTGAAAGATCAAGAGGAAATGCCGTAATGATATAAACGGCGTTAATTAATATAAGCGTTAAAAGGACCGTCAGAATAGCAACATATTTATACTTATAAAAGCCCTTTGACTTTACCATTCCGATAACCATATACACAATGCACATGGTTATCCCGAAATAATCGAGAGCAAGATGTATATCGTAGAGGGGAAGGGGTTTTGCAAGATAATAAATCGTACCGCTCTTTCCCACAAAGGTTTGTATGTCAAAAATCTTTTCGGTTAAAACATTTGAGAAAATATAGAGAGTATCTATGGCAACAACGACGATGGTGGGAACGGTAAAAAGCTTTATCATCCTCATCTTGCCTATATATGCGACGCAAAATCCCGTAAGGGCAAGTATGATCCAGTCAAGGCTGGCAAAATAGACGCAATAAGCTATATTAGCCATCAGATCGCTTACAGAAAAAGTGATAACGATATTGGCTAACATAGCGACCACAGCCATATAGACTGTTCTGGTCAGATATTTTCCGTGTATTTCTTTGATCCTGCTGACAGGTATCAAAATACCCACAAGGCTGGCACTTGATACTATCAAAAGAATTACAAAAAGAATTTTCCAATACATCAGGTTATCCCCATATCAAAAATATTTACCAAGACTCATACCTTAAGTCCATCCGCCGTCTATCGTGATTATCTGTCCCGTCAGATAATCCGGCATGCAGATGATCTTATAAACAGCGTCCGCTATCTCCTCAGCACTTCCCATACGGTCGCAGGGTATCTCGCTTACTACCATATCAAGCTCCTCCTTTGAAAAACAGGAGTTCATCTTTGTATCAATAAGTCCGAGCGAAACGGCATTTACGCTGATCCCCGATGGAGCAAGCTCCTTGGCAAGACTCTTTGTGAAAGCATTCACGCCGCCCTTAGATGCCGAGTAGGCAACTTCCATCGAAGCTCCCACATTCCCCCAGACAGAAGAAATATTGATTATACGCCCCGCATGCTTTTTGAGCATAAGTCCTGCGGCGTATTTAGAGTGGTAGAAAACGCTGTTTAAATTAACGTCTATTACTTCTCTCCAGGCCTCATCATCCATTTCATGCAAAAGTCCAACGTAGGAAATACCCGCATTATTCACGAGTACGTCCAGACCCCTTTCTTCAAAAAAAGGGTCCTCAAAAAGCCTCTTTACTTCTTCGCCGTTTCCCGCATTCACAGTCTTACATATACAATTTACATTATACTTTTCTTTTAGTTTCTTCGCAAGATTGCTTAAATCCTCCGGAGAGCTTTTGCAGGTAAGTACAAGGTCATACCCCTCAGAAGCCAGCTTCTCTGCGATCTTTTCGCCTATTCCCCTTGAAGAACCGGTGACAAGGGCCGTTTTTCTACTGTTCATTTACGATAAAACTCCTCAGCCTTTTCAAGGCTTTCATATCCGTACAACCTGCAGCTGTTTTCCATGGTCATCTTTGCAAGATTCTTTCCCTCTCCGGATAAGTCGACGATAAACTTCGTATAGAGCTGAAGCATCTTATCGGAATATGTTGAGATCTCTCCGCGAAGGTATGTCTCGTAGGAAGTATCATAGCTTTTATCTTCGAGGGTATGTACCGTTCGAGCCTTTGCGGCAAGGAGTGGATACTCCCTTGAAAACTCCTCCATCCAGGCAACCTGAATCTTACAGATTTCCTCGATTATAGCCTTCTTTTCCTCCGAAAGAGGAGGGAAATTATCCTTTATCTTTTCGTACTTTTCGGGAGCTGTGCTTTCCATCATCCTTCCGTACTTTTCCGTTATAAGATTATGTCCCAGCGCGGATTCTCTCTTAAAGTCGTAGAGATACTGAAGGAGCATAGTCCTGTTCCAGGTAAGATACTGGCTTTTACGCATTATTTCGAAGGTCGCCCAGTCGTTTTGGCAAGAAGCTCTTCCACCCTCGTTTTGGACCTTGTCAAATTCTTCAAACTCCGCTCTCGCTATAAGAAGCGTAAGCTCCTCGTCGCTGCTTTCGCTAAAGAAGCTCTTCATCATCAGCTCTTCACACTGGTGGTCAAGATAAGGATCCGTATCGCTTATGTAGTCACAAACATACAGCTCCATCGCCAGGGACTCGCCGATCTTTTCAAATACCTCGGGTATATATTTCTCCTCGCAGACATCAAGCGTATTCAGGGCTTCCTTTACGGCACTTCCGCCCATCAAAGAATCAAGCCCTTTATAAAGCCATTTATCATGAGGCGGAAATCTGTTTTCGATGTAGTATGCGATCTTGCAGGCGGCTCTCATAGCGTCAGATAGCATGATCCTTGCCGTGATCCTGTCATTTCTCTTAAGGCACCTTAAATAATTGTATTGTCCCGCCTGTGAAAACTCCGCACAGCCCTGCGCCAGCTTCTTAAAGAGGAAGCTCTCCGGATAACCAACGGCAACATTTTCTCTAAGTCTCGTAAGTATCCCTTCCTCATCCATCCAGATCTCGCCGTTTATAAAGGCAGAAAGAGATGCGTCAGAAGTCTGTGCCCAGTCAATATAATCTCTTATATTGCCATCCTTCAAAGCTGCCGGCTCAAAGACTCCCAAAAGCCGTCTGCAAAAATCTGAGATCTTTATAACGCCTCTTCTACCCGCGCCGGAAACGGCAGCAGCTCTCTTAAAGCCTTTAAACTCTGGCGGAAGGCTTTTATACTCTTTTTCCAGCTCTGCACCTATCTTTTCGTAGGTTTCATCCGTAACAAATATACAAAACTCCGGTCCCCAGTCATGGTCCCTCGAGATCTCATCGTCAAATCCGTAGCAGTCAGAGCCCTCTCCCGCAAGCCCCACAGTCATCTTACCAAGATAATCCGGGAACTTTTCCTTAAGCATGGGAAGTCCGACCTCTAAAAAGTATTCCCTGCAGATGTCAATTCCTCTTACTAAAGAGGTTCCCCGGTTTTCTCCTTTTTCCTGCGACTTTCCTTTTGCGGAGGTGTTATCGCCCGCTTGCCCTTCCCTCTTTAAAAAGTCTTTCTCGTAGGCCCGTTTACACTCTTCAAAGTTTTCTTCAAGCCTCTTGTAATACGCGTTCTTTCCGAGGGACTGCTCCATGGCATCCATCGCTATCTTATAGGCCGCCATTCCCTTTTCGAACTCGCCCTTTATATAATAATAGCTTCCCATAGCGGAGTAGGCCGCCGCGAAGTGACCATCGGTTACTCCGAGAGCCTCAAAGATCTGAGCAGATCTGACTGCCTGCTCAAAGCCCTCTTCAAGCTCTCCAAGTTGCATACAGGTGCCGGCTATATTTGCTCTTGAAACCGCTTCCTCGTATTCCTCGCCGTTTGCGGTAACAATATCAAGGGCCTTTAGCAAAAGCTCCTTAGCCTTGTCAAATTCCCCCGTCTCCTGATACAAAAGAGCTTCGTTGTTGTAAAGACTTGCCTTTAACATATTTCCGCCGTCCAGGATCGTATCGTAGATCTCTTCGACCCTGCGGTACTGCGTCATAGCATCCGCAAGCCTGCCGCCTGCGCGGTAGGCCGTAGCGATATTAAGTAAAGACGTAGCGTAAGGCACGCTCATCTCCGGAAGGATCCTTGAAGCAACGGACTCTATCTCCTCCGCCACCTTATAAGCATCCTCAAATCTCGACGACTCTCTGTAATACCCGATAAGCTCGTTTAAAAGCTGGAGCAGTGCCCCGCCGTCGCCCTCGTCAAGAGCCACGCTTATTCCGCCCATCAAAAGTTCTTCAACTTCTGCGGCTCTGTTTTCATTAAAAAGCCTGTCTTCGGCTTCAAGAATACCCGAAATATCCATATCAAATCCTCGTAACAAATTCATCCGCAGGCATAGGCTTTGCGTAGTAGTATCCCTGTATCATATCGCAGCCTTCCTTCGCAAGGAAATCAACCTGTTCCTTAACTTCAACCCCCTCTGCGACTGTTCGCATATTAAGATTTTTCGCAAGCCTTATAGCCTCCGAAACCACTATCTGGGCTCTGCCGTCCCCACCGTCTCCGCGGAAAAACTCCGCATCAAGCTTAAGTACATCAAGAGGCATATCCTTAAGGGAGTTAAGTGAAGAATATCCCGATCCGAAATCATCCATAGATACGGCAAATCCGTAATTTTTCAGCTTTGCGATAGCCGCAAGCATGGCCTTCTTGTCATCAAAGAAAGCGCTCTCTGTAAGCTCGATCTCGATAAGCTCGTGGGGCGCTTTCTCTTCGTCCACAAGAGCACAGATCTGATCCGCAAGATCGTCCTCTGCAAAATGTGCCCTTGAGACATTTACGGAAACAGGAACACAGCTTTTTCCCTCATCAAGCCATTTCTTTTGATCCCTTGCCACATGCCTTATCATATAATGGTCGATCTGCGTTATAAATCCGTTTTGCTCAAAGATAGGGATAATGCGTCCCGGAGGAATAAAACCAAACTCCGGAGACTGCCATCTGATAAGGGCCTCCGCTCCGGTAAGCTTATCCGTCCTGGGGTCGTATTTAGGCTGATAGAAAACCACGAACTCCTCATTATCAAGGGCGGACTGTTGCTTTTCGCAAACAGTATCAACCCACTTTTGTTCCTCGATCATCTTGTCATCAAGAAGCGCCACTCCGCTCTCATCCGTAGCAGCTAAAGCTCCCGCAGCAGCCTTTGCATAGTTAAATTCCTTTTTAATATCCATACGGATATGGCCGTTTTTAAGGACTTCTCCGGTCTTTGTAGGATCGACAACGGTTATTCCGGCCTGGAATCCGAATTTATGCTCTTCCGAAAGAGCCTCAAGCTGGGAGATGATATGCGAAACCCTCTTTTGGATCCTTGCTTCATCTGTGTACTTAAGGAGCAAGACAAACTCTGCAGAAGAAACCCTTGCGCAAAGCTCTTTTTTCAAGATGTTTTTTGTAAGACAATCGTTTATTTTCTTAAGAAGCTCTTCGCCTGCAGACATCGAATGGCAGACACAGTAGAGATTGTATTTAACAAGCTCTATGCTTACAACCGCGTACTTTCTGTCCCTGTTTTTCTTTTTTCTTATGATCCGGTTTCCATAGTAAACAAACCAGTTCATATTCTTGCCGCCGGTTACGGGATCTCCAAAGAGTACCGCAAGGGTTCTTCTGTTTCGGATATGATTTACAATAGCGGCAATAACAAGCAGCAGGATAACAATAGCGATAAGTACGGTTACAACAAGATAGCTCACAAACCAGATAAGAGCGTCTTTAACGGTTATCACAACACTTGCCTTGGCGTAAAAGTGTGTCTCGCCGTCGCTAAGAAGGGTATCCTGCCAGACCGGCATCGTAACCACCGGTTCGTCAGACCTTAGATTAAAATCAACATCCGCCGATTTTTCTCTAACCTCCTTAAAAATATCCAGAAGGTTTATCACCATCCCGTCACCTACACCGCTTTTAATAAAGCCGATGTTGGAATTACTGTAGTAGGTAACATTATCGTTAAATGACTGCCAGCTGATGGAGTTCGAAGAGTCAAAGGCCTCTATCTGACCCTTACTGTGGAGCACTTTTCCTTCACCGTCGGTTATAAAGTACTCTCTGCCTTTTTTATCAAGGAGAGCGTAAAGCTCTTCCTTGGGGACAGCACTGTTTTCATATATTGCCACCATTCCCTGTATAGAATCGATCTCGCTCTGTATTTTGGACTCAACTATATAGGTTAAGAGTATTGAAGTTGCAAGCAGTAAAACAACGTGTATGCAGACTGCGGCAAATAAAGCCACAAGTCCGACCCACACGTTGTTTCTTGTAAGTTTTCTGTAATTGATCTCTTTACTTTTTTTCACCTGAAATCCCCCTTTGACGGATCACCATTTATCCGCAAAGTCTTTTCTTTCTTCTTCTGTCTCCCAGGAAGGAATCGGTATACCAAGACCCAGTCTGTAAAAGATCGTATCAAGCGGCTCCGGCTTATGGTAAAGATAGCCTTGGGCCAGCTCGCATCCGGCCTCTATAAGGAACTGCTTTTGCTCTTCGGTCTCCATGCCCTCGCAGAGAGTATGCACTCCCAGTTTTTTGGCAACACCGATCATAGCCTTTATGATCTCACGGTTTGCGCCGTTATGATCGTCAAGGTTTCTCAAAAGATCCATATCAAATTTGATAAGATCCACGTCAAATCTGCTAAATACATTAAGAGACGAATATCCGCTTCCGAAATCGTCGATCCAGAGACCGAATCCGCTTTCACGGATTCTTGAGAGCTGATCAAAGAACCTGTCGGTTCCCACAGCCATATCCTGTTCCGTGATCTCGATTATAAAGTAGCTCTTGTCGATATTGTATCTGCCGATCTTGTATCTTTCGATTATCCTGTTAAGCTGCGCAGGAACATCGATATGGTCAAAATCCTGTCTTGAGAAGTTAATTGATACCGGAAGCAAAGGCAGATTTGCATCGTATCTTGGCTTTACCTCGCTGCAGACCTTTTCAAAAATATAAAGGTCCATCTCGTGGATAAGATGATACTTCTCGAGTACCGGAATAAACTGTGCCGGTGAGAGAACTCCCTTGTCGGGATCCACCCATCTGGAAAGTGCCTCGAATCCCGCACCGTTTCCGGTTTCTAAGCGGAGGAAGCACTGATAGTAAATCTTTATCCAGCCGTTTCTTATAGCTTTTCTGAAATTCTCTACGATATAACGCTCGCTGATAAACTCGTCAATATCGGTATATTCAAAGAACCTGAAGCAGGTATTTAGATCGTCTCCGAGGTATTTGTTGGCAAGCTTAGCCCTGTCAAGGCCGTCGATCACGCTGTATCCCTCTTTGTACTCGCAGACTCCGACATGTACTCCCGTAGTATTTCCTGACGCTTCGGTCTTTATCCGGTTGTTGATCTCCCTGATCTTAATGCCCAGGGCTGTTTTACTCTCCATAGAAGCAAGCACGATAAAGTGGTCGTCTGCTCCGCGGACTATCATTCCTTCGGGAAATTCCTCTGTAAGAATTTTGGCAATAAGAATAAGCAGATCATCCCCTGCCTTAACGCCGTACTGATTGTTGTAGGACTGCATCGAATCGACATCATAGTACATAATAACAGGAGTCTTTCCCATAGCTACGATGTCCTTGGTCTTTTCATTACCGAACTGATGGAAGTAATTGATATTGGGAAGATCCGTAAGGTTATCCATATAGAAATCGTCATTCCCGAAAAATCTATATCTTTCGGTTATCCTTGTGACGACTTCTTCATGCTTTTTCATATCGCTGTAAACGATAACAGAAGCCTTGCACTCGGCTGAGATATTTTGATGGAAACCTACGGCATGAATAAACCTGTACTCATCACCTATCTTCGTTCTGAAGATAACGTCGTAATCGTCCTCAAATCCAAAGAGGAAATCATCGGTCACTCTTTTAAGCTTTGCTGTTTCCTCGGGGTGAACCCTTTCAAAAAGACTACCTTCAATATTTCCGGCGTAAACCGAATCCAGTTTGTCTCTTGAAAGGCCCTGAAACTTTAAAAATCCGTCAGAATACAGAACGGAGGTAACTTCGCCGTTATCCACCGTCATCATAAAAAGAGGTACTTCCAATGCTTCATAGATACGTCTAATTTCGTCCGAAATCATATACATACCTTCTCCTACTCTGCAATACACGTTTCCCGAGTGTCAAATTATATTCATTTTACCATAAATACAGACTTCTTTGTACAATAAAACCTAATTTCGTACCAACTTTTTATTTTTTTATTTATTATTTGACCGTTTATGTCCTGCGATGGGAATAAGCCTGAACTGCTTTGCAAGAGCGATTGCAAGAGCAATCATAAACGCCGTAAGGAAGCTTCCCTTCATAAAAGAGTAAGCCACCTCCTGATGTCCCGTAAGCAAAAAGTATATTCCGCGGTATAAAGTGATTCCGGGAAACAGCGGGAAAATGCTGGTGGACAGAAACATAGTCATCGGGCATTTCCTCTTTACGGAAAGGATTCTTGCTCCGATTGAGACAAAGGAAGCTGCCGCAAAAACCCCCAGCACCTCCTGGTTCCAAAACTCAGATATCAAAAGATATACGAGCCAAGATCCGGCGCCAAGGAGCCCCAGATCCGGATAATATTTTAAAGGTGCATTGTAAAGCGCGGCAAAAGCAAGAGTTCCGACTCCCGCCATGATCACCCTGACAGCGCCTTGCAAAGGTGAACTTACCGCCTCCGCGAAGTTTTCATTAAGCATATCCGTAAAAGGAAAAAGCTTTGAAACCGCGGCAACGGCAACGGCCATGGATATACTCGTAAGGAGCGCCGACATCAGATGGCTTGTTCCCGTGGCGTAATTGTTCTCCGAGTACTCTCTTACGGAATTAACAAAAACCGCTCCCGGAACCATTATCATAAATGCTCCCAGGATTATAAGGCTCCTCTTTTCGCCAAATCCGACGTAGCAAAACAGATTGGCAAAAAGGGTAACTATCATACTTCCGATTATGTTTACAAGGAAAGTGGTATGGATGATCTTTTCGATAAAATATGTTGCCACACCGAGTATCAGGCCCGTTACCGCGGCGGCAAGGGAGTCGATGACAGAGCTTCCCATAGCGTACGCAAACCCGCCCGCGCCGCAAAAATATGCCACCAAAAACCAGATGAGCTTGCAGTCGGGGATTTTTCTGATCTCCTCTATTCTTTTCCTTATCACATCCGCTCCGGGATTTCCGTTTTTCTCAAGATCTCTCGAAAGACTGTTTACCGCCTCGAGTCTTCCCAAATGGGTCTTGATGACCGGTACATTTGCAACCCTTGATACTCTTTCTCCCTCTTTGTTTAAGCCGGAAGACATAATACCGCCGGTTACCGTGTACGCGTCGAATTCCGTGATCTCCATTACCCGCGCCATATGGCGCATAGTCTCCTCAACACGGAATATCTCCGCCCCGCTCTCCATCAGAGTTTTCCCTGCCTCGATCACGACATCAAGATCTCTGTTTTCTTCCATAAAAACCTGCCTCAAAATAACAAAAGTATTGCTACTATATTATACATCAAAAAAGTGGGCTGTGAAATCACAACCCACCAATCCTATCACAAAATCAGTTTTGATACAATCATAATGCTTTAAGGCAGTTTATTTGCCTTTTGCAAGACATTTTGTGGTAACCGCGTCTTACTCTGCTATCTCAACACGGATGCTGCCGCTGCCGGTACGGATCTTCATATTTCCGGTCATCTCCGAAGGATCTACATCAGGAAGATTAATAGAGCCCGATGAGCTTGAGGCGTTAATATTCTTTGAAGAAAGGATAATAGCCCTAACTGAGCCTGACGAAGCGTTTAAGTCGTAATCTTTTGCATCGCACCTGTCAAGCTTTACGGATCCCGAGCCGGATGTAACTGTCATATCTCCCGTGACAGTCGTATTGGTAAAGTTTACAGAGCCGCTTGAATCCGTAGCATCTATAGCACCTGCGTTCACTTCTGTAAAGTGGATAGAGCCTGATCCGTCCTTTGCTGTAATATTTCCCGTAAACTCAGAAGAATCCAGATGGATCGATCCGCTTGAAGCCTTTACATTAAGGCTTGATCCCTTAAGGGTGTCAAGAGCTACGGAACCGGATCCGGAATCGATCACAGCATCATCACACTCAACCCCCTCACACCTCACGGATCCGGAGTTGTCCTTAACGTTTATATCGCCTGCTTTAACAGCTATCAGCTTTATGCTTCCGCTTCCACCTGTTGCATTTAAGTATCCGGCGTTTACTCCTTCCGCTAAAATGCTTCCGCTTCCGGAGTGAAGATTAATTTCATTTTTGGCATCTGCAAAGAACTTTACGCTTCCGCTTCCGTTATCAACTTTAGCGGTATCAAACACAAAGCCGTCCTCAACGATAGCGCGATACGAACCGTTTTCTATTTGAAGCGAGTTGTATTCGCC
>JAFPRD010000015.1:0-4513 GCA_017401005.1 Lachnospiraceae bacterium | reverse complement strand
TTACAATAGCATCAATCATCAGGCCCTTATTATCGGACTTGTTAGCCTTGCAATCCTTATCTTTTGGCCCAAGATCCCTAAGATAGGAGCAAAGGTTCCCGCATCACTAATTGCCGTACTTGTCAGCATCGGA
Source organism: Lachnospiraceae bacterium (assembly GCA_017401005.1). Classification (GTDB taxonomy): domain Bacteria; phylum Bacillota; class Clostridia; order Lachnospirales; family Lachnospiraceae; genus AC2028. The sequence goes on along the minus strand of JAFPRD010000015.1, from coordinate 4,380 downwards.
CTTGTAAAGGGCGTAGGAGTTGACGCAAAAACGATAGGAGATCTTTATGAGATACCCACAGGTTTTCCCGCTTTTAGCTTCCCTGCAATTACTTTTGCAAAGGTAAGAGCCGTAATCGGAGATTCCTTTACAATCGCGATCCTTGCCGCAATCGAATCGCTCCTTAGCTGCGTAGTAGCTGACGGAATGATCAATTCACATCACAGATCAAACCAGGAACTTATCGCACAGGGCGCAGGTAACATCGGTTCGGCGCTCTTTGGAGGTATTCCTGCTACCGGCGCAATTGCAAGAACTGCTGCAAACATCAAGAACGGCGGAAGAACACCTATCGCAGGTATGTTCCATGCAGTTGTTCTTGTACTTGTTGTTCTTTTCCTTATGCCCTATGCAAGCCTTATTCCCATGCCTACCATCGCGGCTATTCTTTTCCAGGTTGCCTACAATATGAGCGGCTGGAGGACATTTAAGCATCTTTGCAAGACAGCTCCCAAGAGCGATATTCTTGTTCTCTTTACTACATTTATCCTTACCGTAGTATTTGACCTTGTAGTAGCAATCGGCGTTGGTATGGTACTTGCATGCGTACTCCTTATGAAGAGAATGGCAGACGAGACATCCGTAAAGGGCTGGAAATACATCGATCCAGATAACGATCCCGACAGCATCGAGCTTCGAAAGGTACCTGAGTCCGTTCGTGTATACGAGATCAGCGGTCCTATGTTCTTCGGAGCAACAGAAGCCCTTATGGATATTACAGTAAAGGATTTCACCAAGGTACTTGTAATCCGTATGAGAGCTGTACCTGCTCTTGATGCTTCAGCAATGCATTCACTGGAAGGCCTTTACGAAAGATGCGAAAAGAAGGGCGTACGTATGGTATTTTCCCATGTTAACGAACAGCCTATGAAGACTATGGTTAAAGACGGCTTTGTTAAGCTTATAGGTGAAGAGAACTTCTGCCCCCATATAGACGACGCGCTTAGAAGAGCAGAAGAGCTTGCTAAATAAAAATCAGCATTCCCTGAAAAAATTACTTAACGTAAAAAAATATATCAACGTAAAATAACTCCTTACCATGGAATTAGCCTTGGTAAGGAGTTTTTAAATCTGCAAATATAATAGTTTTAATCTGATAGGAACATTTATTGTGCCTTTTTCTCGGCTTCATCCAGCTTCTTAAACGCTGTGCTGAGCATTAGCTTTAATCTGTTAAGCTGGTTAACTTCGCTTGCGCCGGGATCGAAGTCGATGGCGACGATATTTGAACCGGGGTTAGCCTTTCTGACAGCTTTAATAGGTCCCTTTCCGACGATATGGTTGGGAAGGCATCCGAAGGGCTGTACGCAGACGATATTGGGAACTCCCATATGTATAAGCTCCTGCATCTCTCCGGTAAGAAGCCATCCTTCACCTGCCTGGTTTCCTAAAGATACAACCTCGGAGGCAAGGCGCGCGGTTTCGTAGATGCTCTCGGGACGCTCAAAGTGTTTACTCTTATCGTATTCCTTAAAGGCGGCGTCGCGTACCCAGTGGTCTATAGCCCAGATACCTATTTTACCAACAAGCTTATTAATCTTCTTCATACCGTAGTTGTCGGCTTTGAAGATCTGGTTGTAGAAGCAGTACTGGATAAAGTCGATGAAATCGGGTACAACCGCCTCGGCGCCTTCGGCTTCAATCTGTTTTACCATATGATTATTTCCGGAAGGAGCGAACTTTATAAGTATCTCGCCTACAAGTCCGACTCTGGGCTTCTTTAAATTCTCATCAATAGGAATAGCGTCGAAATCTCTAACAATCTCTCTGCAATACTTTTTAAACTTAGCCCAGTTAACATTCTTAGCCATTATAAGGGCACGGCACTTTTCAAGCCACTTTGCATGAAGGGCATCACAGCTTCCCTTTTCAAGCTCGTAGGGACGCATACGATAAATGCACTTCATAAAGATATCACCAAAGGTGAATGCTATGGCGAATCTGAGTACAAGCTTGGGAGAGAGCTTAAAGCCTCCGTTTTTCTCGATACCTCCGACAGAGAGGGAGATAACGGGAACCTGTCCCATACCCGCTTTGGCAAGGGCTCTTCTTATAAATCCGATATAGTTGGTTGCTCTGCAGCATCCGCCGGTCTGGGTGATGATAAGAGCAGTTTTATCAAGGTCGTATTTACCGGATTCAAGAGCCTGTACGAGCTGACCCGTCATCATAAGAGAGGGGAAGCAGGCGTCGTTATTGACGTACTTAAGTCCGGTATCTATTGCATGTTTATCAGCATTTCCGAGGACAACGAAATTGTATCCGCTTGCTCTGAAGCAGGTCTCGAACATATCAAAATGAACGGGAGAGAGCTGAGGACAGATGATTGTATACTTGCCCTTCATATCCTCGGTAAACTCTACTCTCTTGTAAGAACTGTCCGCTACCTGTGCATGCTTTCCCGTACGCTTTCTTTCGGCGATAGCAGAGATAAGGGAACGAACGCGGATCCTTGCAGCTCCTAAGTTATTTACCTCGTCGATCTTTAAACAGGTGTAAATCTTGTTTGAGCAGGATAAAATATCGTTAACCTGGTCGGATGTAACGGCGTCAAGTCCGCAGCCGAAGGAGTTAAGCTGTATCATATCGAGGTCGTCACGGGTCCTTATATAGCTGGCTGCCGCGTAAAGTCTTGCGTGGTAAGTCCACTGGTCGGAAACGATAAGCGGTCTGTCAGGCTTTGCAAGGTGAGCAATAGAGTCCTCGGTAAGTACTGCGATATCGTATGAGTTGATCATCTCGGGAATACCGTGGTTGATCTCGGGGTCGATATGATAAGGGCGTCCCGCAAGAACGATTCCGTGTTTGCCGGTCTCTTCAAGATATTTAAGGGTTTCTTCACCTTTGTTCCTGATATCCTGTCTGCAGGCAGCAAGTTCCTCCCAGGCGGCGTGAATCGCCTCTTTTAATTCGCCGGAAGGAATCTCTTTAAACTCCTTAGAAAGAACCTGATAAATGGTTTTTTCGGATTTAAAGGACATAAAAGGATTGCGGAAACGCACTTTTCCTTCGGTAATAGCTTCAAGGTTGTTTTTAATATTTTCCGAGTTTGAAGCGACAATAGGGCAGTTGTAGCTGTTTGCGGTATCCTGATCTTCTTTTCTTTCGTAAAAAATTGAAGGATAGAAGATAAAGTCAACGTTTTTATCAAGGAGCCATGTAACATGTCCGTGGGCAATCTTTGCGGGATAGCAAAGAGACTCGGAAGGGATGGACTCAATACCCATCTCGTAAACCTTTCTCGTAGAGGAAGGAGAGAGGATTATGCGATATCCCAGCTTTTTAAAGAAGGTAGCCCAGAAAGGATAGTCCTCGTACATGTTAAGAACCTTGGGAATACCTACTGTTCCGCGCTTTGCCTCAGTTTCGGAAAGAGGCTCGTAGTCGAAAAGTCTCTTCATTTTGTATTCATACAGATTGGGAACGTTTCCGGCGTTTTTCTTTCCGCCGATTCCGCGCTCACATCTGTTGCCGGAGATAAACTGTCTTCCGCCGGAGAACTTGTTGATAGTAAGGCGGCAGGAGTTGGTACATCCGCGGCATTTAGTCATGCTTGTTTCGTACTCAAGACCGATAATATCGTCAAGAGAAAGCATAGTTGTTTCATAGCCTTCTTCAAATCTTTCTCTTGCGATAAGAGCGCATCCGAAAGCTCCCATGATTCCTGCAATGTCGGGACGGGTTACTTCACAGTCTGCGATCTTTTCAAGAGAACGAAGAACAGCATTGTTATAGAAGGTACCGCCCTGAACTACGATATTGTCGCCAAGCTCGGAAGCGTTTGATACCTTTATAACCTTAAAGAGAGCGTTCTTAATAACAGAGTAGGCAAGGCCTGCTGAAATATCAGCAACAGAAGCGCCTTCTTTCTGTGCCTGCTTAACTTTTGAGTTCATAAATACGGTACATCTTGTACCGAGGTCGATGGGATGAGGCGCAAAAAGTGCTTCGGTCGCAAAGTCCTTTACGGAAAAATCAAGGGATTTTGCAAAGGTCTCGATAAATGAACCGCATCCTGATGAGCAGGCTTCGTTAAGCTGAACGGATTCAACGGTTTTGTTCTTTATCTTAATGCATTTCATATCCTGACCGCCGATATCAAGTATACAGTCAACTTCGGGATCGAAGAAAGCTGCTGCCTTGTAGTGGGCGATGGTTTCAACTTCTCCGTCATCTAACATAAATGCTGACTTAAGGAGAGCTTCTCCGTAACCGGTAGAGCAGGAACGAACAATCTTTACTCCTTCCGGAAGCTTAGATTTGATGTCAGAGATGGCTCCGATAGCGGTTTTTAAAGGAGAGCCGTTGTTTCCGGAGTAGAAGGAGTACAAAAGCTCGCCG
>JAFPRD010000130.1:0-9057 GCA_017401005.1 Lachnospiraceae bacterium | reverse complement strand
GCCCTTTTAAAGACGCAGGTTAAAGGAAGGATCGAGAAGGTTAAGGTTTCTGACGAATACACAGTCCTTATCGACTATGCACACAACGCTATGGCTCTTGAGAGTATTTTAAAGACTTTAAAGGAGTACGATCCCGGAAGGCTCATCTGCCTCTTTGGATGCGGCGGAAACAGAGCAAAGTCAAGGCGCTTTGAGATGGGAGAGGTAAGCGGCCGCCTTGCCGATTTTACCATTATCACATCCGATAACCCGAGGTTTGAAGAGCCACTTGATATCATCGCTGACATTAAGACCGGCATTTCGAAAACGGATGGCAAATATATTGAGATCCCCGACAGAAAAGAGGCTATAAGATACGCTCTTAAGAATGCAAAGCACGGGGATATCATCGTCCTTGCGGGAAAAGGCCACGAGGACTATCAGGAGATAAAGGGCGTAAAGTATCCGATGGATGAGAGGGTACTTATCTCCGAAATCATTAAAGAAGAGAATCTTTAAAGATTAATGAAACTTACGAAGGATTTTTGATGTACAGATATGCTGATGTAATAATTGATATATCGCTTGATAAGCTGGACAGGCCTTTTTCATATCGTATTCCGGATAAGCTTATGGGATGTCTGGAGGTAGGGATGAGAGTACTCGTTCCCTTCGGACAGGGTAATACCGTAAGAAAGGGTTACTGCATCGCCCTTAGCGAGGATACGGCCTATGACCCTTCAAGGGTTAAAGAAATCATAGATATCGCCAGGGATGCGGTTTCAGCCACTGAAAGACAGTTCCTGCTCGCAGCATTCCTCAGAAAAAACTACGGCGGAACTATGAGCCAGGCTCTTAAAGTAGTTCTCCCCGCAAAGACAAAGGTTAAAAAGCTGGTCTTTAGGGAAGTGGAGAGGCTGATGGAGAGAAACGAGCTTATCTCTCTTAAGGGTGAGGCCTTAAGAAAGCACCAGACCGCCAAGGCAAAGCTCATTGATGCTCTATTGGAGGAAGAGACCATCCCCTACGAATGGATAACGGGAAAGCTTGGAGTCTCGGGAACGACTATATCCTCCCTCGAAAAAGCCGGAGCTATTAAGATAAATACAGTGTCGCAGTACCGTAATCCCGTTAAGCTCGGTGAGGTTTCGGAGGATCGAAAGCATCTAAGCTCTGAGCAGCAGTTTATCGTAGATGAGGTGGAAAAGGACTTTGAATCCGGAAAGCCCGGAAAGTATCTTATACACGGAATAACCGGAAGCGGAAAGACCGAAGTCTATATGTCCCTTATTGAGAATGTGGTAAAGAGGGGAAAGCAGGCTATTTTTCTGATCCCTGAAATTGCTCTTACTTACCAGACGCTTCTTCGTTTTTACAAAAGATTCGGAAACAGAGTCAGCGTTATGAACTCGACCCTTTCACCCGGAGAAAAGTACGATCAGTGTATGAGAGCCGCATCGGGGGAGATAGATATTGTTATCGGGCCGAGGTCGGCGCTTTTTGTTCCCTTTAAAAACCTGGGCATGATCGTAATGGACGAGGAGCACGAAAGCAGCTATAAATCAGAGCTTACCCCTAAGTATCATGCGCTTGGAGTAGCGAAATATCTGGCTGAAAGCTCCGGAGCCGCGCTTGTACTCGGGTCTGCGACTCCTTCTCTTGAGAGCTACCGTATGACAAAGGATGGACAGATGCGTCTTTTTAAGCTTACGGAGCGTCTTACGGGAGGAAGTCTTCCGAATGTAACCGTTGTTGATATGAGAAGCGAGCTTGACGCCGGAAACAAGTCTGTTTTTTCAAGAAAGCTTAGAAGCCTTTTGCAGGATAGAATAACCAAAGGTGAGCAGAGTATGCTCTTTATAAACCGTCGCGGATATTCCGGATTTATTTCCTGCAGATCTTGCGGAGAGGTTATCAAATGCCCTCACTGCGATGTGTCTTTGTCGGAGCATAAAGGCGGAAGGCTTGTTTGTCATTACTGTGGATATGAGATTAAAAAACCTTCCCTCTGCCCCAATTGCGGCTCTAAGTATATAGCCGGATTTAAAGCGGGAACGGAACAGATAGAAGAGCTTTTACAAAAAGAGTTCCCGGGGGTAAAGACCCTTAGGATGGATGCGGATACCACAAGTACAAAGGAATCCTACGAGAAGATCCTTTCGGCCTTCGCAAACGAAGAGGCACAGATCCTTGTGGGAACCCAGATGATAGTTAAGGGACATGATTTCCCGAAGGTTACTCTTGTGGGAGTAATCGCCGCGGATATGAGTTTGCAGAGCGCATCTTTCAGAAGCGCCGAGAGGACTTTCCAGCTTCTTACCCAGGCTGTGGGTAGAGCGGGAAGAGGAGACAGACCCGGAGAGGCTGTTATCCAGACATACAAGCCGGAGCATTACGCTATAGGCTTTGCAAAATACCAGGACTATGAAGGATTCTTTGACGAGGAGATTGCCTACCGAAAGATGCTGGGCTATCCCCCGGAGGCGCATATGCTGGCAGTTATGGTTATGGGCCCCTCGGAGGAGGAAACGGGAAAAGTTGCCGGCAGGATTGCGGATAGCGCGCGTTCTTTAAGTACCGAGATTCAGGCAGAAAAAGGGCAGGAGATTGTCGTCCTTGGCCCTGCAAGCGCTGTCATCGGGCGTATTAAGGATTTATATCGCTTTGCATTATACATAAAAGCTGAAAGGTATGATATACTTGTAGAGGTTAAGGATTTTCTTGAGAAATATTTAAAAGACAATCCTCCCGGAAGAGAATTTATACAATTCGATTTTGATCCCGTAAATATGATTTAAAGGAGTATTTATATATGGCAATAAGAAATATTCGGGAGTTTGGAGATCCCGTACTTAATAAGGTTTGTAAAGAGGTTACGGAGGTAACCCCGAGGATCAGAGAGCTTATTGAAGATATGCTCGATACTATGTATGCTGCAAACGGTGTCGGACTTGCGGCGCCCCAGGTTGGTATCTTAAAGAGGATTGTTGTTATCGATACAACGGGCGAAGATCCACATATTCTGATCAATCCCAAGATCATCTATACAGAGGGAGAGCAGTGCGGCTCCGAAGGATGCTTGTCCCTTCCCGGAAAGGCCGGAAATGTCACAAGACCTATGAAGGTTAAGTGCACAGCCTACGATGTTGAGATGAACGAATTTACCTTAGAGGGAGAGGGCCTCCTTGCAAGAGCCATCTGCCATGAATGCGACCACTTAGACGGCCACCTTTACACCGAGAAGGTTGAAGGCGATGTATACGAGACAAGATACGAGGAGACAGAGGACTGATGAAGATAGTCTTTATGGGAACTCCGGACTTCGCAGCCGGAGCCTTAAAAGCAATTATAGAAGCGGGACATGAAGTGACTCTCGTTGTTACCCAGCCGGACAGGGCCAAGGGAAGAAGCGATAAGCTTATACCTTCCCCGGTTAAAGAGGTTGCCCTTGAACACAATATCCCCGTATTTCAGCCTCTTAAGATAAAGACTCCCGAAGCCGTGGCCGAGCTTAGAAAGTACGATGCCGATATCTTTATCGTAGCGGCTTTCGGACAGATCATCTCGCAGGAGATCCTTGATATGCCAAGGTACGGATGCGTTAACATACATGCATCTTTACTGCCGAAATACAGAGGGGCATCCCCTATTCAGAGAGTTATCTTAGACGGCGAGAAAAAGACCGGAGTTACGATCATGCAGATGGATGCGGGCATCGATACCGGCGATATGCTTTATAAGGTAGAAACCGAGATTTCTGACGAAGATACTTTTGAAACTTTACATGACAGGCTGACAGGCATTGGAGCCGAAGCTATAGTTGAGGCTCTGCCTTTGATAGAAAGCGGCGAGCTTGTCCCCGAAAAGCAGGATGATTCCCAAAGCTGCTATGCAAAGCTTATTAAAAAAGAGATGGGAAAGATCGACTTTAATAAGAGCGCGGAGGAAGTATCAAGGCTTGTAAGGGGCATGAACCCCTGGCCCAGCGCTTATACCTTCCTTTCCGGAAAGCAGATGAAGGTCTGGAGGGTTTCTGTGCTGCCACAGACAGATGAAAATAGCGGTAGAGCTGTGCCCGGTGAAATCGTTGAACTTACAAAGGATGGCATTACCGTTAAATGCGGCGAGGGATCTGTTAAGATCCTGGAGCTTCAGCTTGAAGGAAAAAAGCGCATGGCGGCAAAAGACTTTTTACTTGGGGCTAAACCCGAAGTCGGAAGCATACTTGGATAAATAGTAAATGGAACAGACAAGAGAAATAGTTTTAGACGGGCTCCTTACTTTCGAGAAGGAGCTTAGTTTTTCCAATAAACTTATAGGAAATATATTAGATAAATATGATTATTTAGAGGCGCGTGACAAGGCATTTATCAAGCGCCTTTTTGAGGGCTGCATTGAAAGGCAGATAGAGCTTGACCACTATATCGGCTCTTTTTCATCAGTGCCCGTAAAGAAACTAAAACCCCTTATCAGAAACCTTTTGAGAATGGGAGTTTATCAGATACTTTTTATGGATAATATCCCCGACAGAGCGGCGATAAACGAGGCTGTAGGCCTTGCCAAAAAGAGAGGATTTTCAAAGCTTTCCGGATTTGTAAACGCCATCCTTCGAAAGATTTCTTCCGAAAAGGATAATCTTAAGCTCCCGGATAAAGAGAAAGAGCCCTTAAAGTATTTATCCGTAAAGTACTCTGTTCCCGAATGGATCTGCGAAAAGTGGGAAAAGGAATACGGCTTTGAAAAAGCGGAGAGTATCCTTTCGGCTCTTTTGGATATAAAACCCGTTTCCATCAGATTTAAAAGTACTCTTACCGGCAAAGAAATATCGGAAGCGGTAAAGAATATAGAAAATACCGGGGCTAAGCTTACGAAAGACAGTAGGCTCCCCTACTTATATACCGCTGAGCATACAGAGCGCATCAGTGCCCTGCCGGGGTTTGAGGAAGGAATTTTTGCCATTCAGGATATAAGCTCCTGCCTTGCGATAGAGGCTCTTGATATAAAAGAAGGAGACTTCGTATACGATGCCTGCGCAGCTCCCGGAGGAAAGAGTATTTTGGCCTCCGAAAAGTGCGGAAAGAGCGGAAGGGTCTTATCAAACGATGTAAGCGAAGAAAAGGTCTCGCTTATTTTGGAAAACGCCGAAAGGATGAAGGCCGAAAACCTTACCGCGAGAGTATTTGACGCTGCCGAGGCGGACGAGAATATGGCAGGGAAGGCGGACCGATTGATACTTGACGTTCCCTGCAGCGGACTGGGGATACTTGGCAAAAAGAGAGATATAAAGTATAATGCCTCTCCGGATGGTTTAAAAAGTCTTAAGGACCTTCAGTGGGAAATCGTACAAAGCTCATACAAGTACTTAAAGAAGGGCGGAAGGCTTTTATACAGTACCTGCACAATTAACCGTTTTGAAAATGAAGATCAGGTAGAAAGGATCTGCAAAGAACTTCCCTTTAAGATAGTTAAGGGACCGATTCAGCTCTTTCCGGATAAGGATGGCTGTGACGGATTCTTCTACTGCGTACTTGAAAGAATATAAAGGATAATATGGATCTACGTTCTCTTTCTTACGAAGAATTAAAGGATTCTTTGGCAGAGATGGGCGAGAAGCCCTTCAGAGCAAATCAAATATATGAATGGCTCCATAAAAAGCATATCCAGTCTATGGACGAGATGACGAATATAAGCGTGGCCCTTCGAAATAAGCTTTCCGAAAAATATGATTTCGGGCGTTTCGAGATCGTCAGGATGCAGGAGTCAAAGCTTGACGGTACAAGAAAGTATCTCTTTGCTTTAGGCGACGGGAATATGATAGAAAGCGTGCTGATGCGCTATCATCACGGAAACTCCGTCTGTATATCTTCCCAGGTGGGGTGCAGGATGGGATGCGCCTTTTGCGCTTCGACCCTGGACGGCCTTGTAAGAAGCCTTACCCCCGGAGAGATGTTAGGGCAGATCTACGCTATCAGCTCCGACATCGGTGAGAGAATATCGAACGTAGTTGTTATGGGAAGCGGCGAGCCCATGGACAACTTTGACAATATAGTAAAGTTCATCGGTATGCTGACGGACGAAAGAGGCCTCAATATCAGCCAGAGAAACCTTACCGTTTCGACCTGCGGACTTGTAGACAGGATCAGGCAGCTTGCGGATATGCAGTTTCAGATCACTCTTGCCATATCTCTCCACGCTACCACCGATGAATCCAGAAGGCAGCTGATGCCTATTGCAAACAGATATTCCATTAAGGAGATAACGGATGCCTGCGCTTACTATTTTGAAAAGACCGGCAGACGTATCACCTTTGAATACAGCCTTGTGGGAGGCGTTAACGACTCCGAAGAGGAAGCGGAGAGGCTTTCCAAAATCGCAAAGCCCCTTCATGCGCATATTAATCTTATTCCTGTAAATCCTATCAAGGAAAGGAATTTTGTGCCTTCGAAAGACCGTAATATCAAGGCTTTCCAAAATAAACTTGAAAAAAATGGAATAAATGTTACTATTAGAAGGGAAATGGGACGGGATATCGACGGAGCCTGCGGTCAGCTAAGACGTAAAGTTATGACCGGAGACTGATATTCACACGCCATTTTCGAAACGGAGACTAAACGTGCTTACTAGCTTTTCCAGAACGGACATTGGAAAGAAAAGAAAAATTAATCAGGATTACGTGTATGCGTTTACGGAGAAGATAGGAAATCTCTCCAACCTCTTTATTGTCGCCGACGGCATGGGAGGACATGCGGCAGGCGATTACGCATCAAGGACTGCGGTAGATGTTATGGAGCAGTTCATCGAATCCTCCTTTGAGAAGAATTCCCAGACGCTTCTCGTAAAAGCGGTTGAATCAGCCAACAGCGAAGTGTTTGCCAGAGCCGGTGCAAATAAACAGTACGAAGGCATGGGAACCACCGTTGTGGCTGCTACTTTTGTAGGCAGATTCTTACAGGCTGTCAATGTTGGAGACAGCCGTATTTATATACTCAGGGCCGGAAAGATCAGACAGATAAGTGTCGATAATTCCCTTGTTGAGGATATGATCCGAAGCGGAGGGATTACCAGAGAACAGGCCAAAAATCACCCGGATAAAAATATCATCACAAGAGCAGTCGGCGTCAAGGATTATGTTGAATGCGACGTCTACACCGAGGAGCTTACAGGCGGCGATATAATTATGCTTTGCTCCGACGGACTTACAAATATGCTTGATGACGATGAAATAGCAGCGATAATCGAGTCTTCTCCCGATTTAAAAAGCGCGGTGGAGACCCTTATTGATTCTGCGAACGAGCAGGGTGGCAAAGACAATATTTCGGTTGTGCTCGTTAAATATGAGGATTGATTTTTATGGTTAAGATAGGAATGATAATAAACGATAGATATGAGATTATAGAAAAGATCGGAACAGGCGGAATGTCCGATGTCTATAAGGCTCTTGATACAAAGCTAAACAGAAATGTTGCTGTTAAGGTTTTAAAGGCTGAATTTGGAGAGAACGAGAACTTTGTGTCCAAATTCAGAGTAGAAGCTCAGGCGGCAGCAGGACTTATGCACTCCAATATCGTCAATGTTTACGATGTAGGAGAGGAAAACGATATCCATTACATCGTTATGGAACTTGTAGAGGGTATCACGCTTAAAAAATATATCGAGAAAAAGGCAAGGCTTACCTACAAGGAAGCTGTAAGCATCGCTATTCAGGTCAGCCTCGGAATCGAGTCGGCCCACGCCGCAAGGATCATTCACAGAGATATCAAGCCTCAGAATATAATCATCTCAAGGGACGGAAAGGTTAAGGTTACGGACTTTGGTATCGCCAAGGCGGCTACCAGCAATACAATTACTTCCAATGTTATGGGCTCTGTTCATTACACCTCTCCCGAGCAGGCCAGAGGCGGATACTCCGATGAAAAGAGCGATATCTATTCTTTAGGCATTACTATGTTTGAGATGCTTACGGGAAGAGTTCCTTTTAACGGAGAGACTACCGTTGCCATCGCCATAAAGCATATTCAGGAGCCTATGCCTTCGCCGAGAGAGTACGTTCCCGAGATACCCAAGTGCGTAGAGTCAATAATCTTTAAGTGCTGTGAGAAATCTCCGGACAGAAGATACCAGAGTATGGGCGACCTTATTAAGGACTTAAAGCAGGCTCTTCTTACACCGGACGTGGACTTCGTTGTCAGAGACGAGCAGGATATCTTAGGCGGAACGAGGACGGTTTCCGACGAGGATATGGCAAAGATAAAAAGTTCATCCACCGCAAGGGCTTACGACGAGGATGACTCGCATATGATGAAGCTTGCTCCCGGCGCGACGGGAAGCCTTCCCAAAGAGGAATACTACGAAGATAATTATTCTGAGGAGAGCTACGAAAACGGCTACTCCGAAGGAGATTATTCACAGGACTATCAAAACGGAGAGTATGATACCGAAGGATACCATGAAGACGGATATGAATCCGAAGGTTACAATGACGCTTATAACGAGGTCTATAACGGTGAGAGCGGACTTGAAAACGAAGAGGATTACAATCCCAAGATGGAGAAGATAACAACCATCATTGCTATTGCGGCGGGTGTTATAATAGTCGGAATCATCGTTGTTCTTGCCGTAACTCTTATCGGAAAGATGGGATCGAAGACTCCTGCGCAGCCCGCAGATACTCATACCGAGACTACAAGCCCCGTTATTGCCGAGGACGAGGAACAGCCCGAGCCTGAGATGGTCAAGCTCCCTGCGATGGTGGGAAAAGATATCGACAGCGTAAGAAATGAGCTTTTCGCTCTTGGACTTACCGTAAACCCCGTATATGAAGAGTCTTCAACCGTTGATGCCGGCCTTGTTATCGAGGCGGACGGAGTCAGCGAGGGAAGCGAGGTTCAAAAGGGAACCATCATTAATCTTAAAGTAAGCAGCGGCGTCAGCGGAATCCAGATTCCCGCAGTTGCCGGAGCTACCTACGAATCCGCTGTTAACGCTCTTACAAAAGCCGGATTTAATGTGACCAAGGTTGAGCAGTATGATGACACGGTTGCCGAAGGTTACGTTGTGGGAGTAATTCCCGATGTGGGT
>JAFPRD010000129.1:0-6551 GCA_017401005.1 Lachnospiraceae bacterium | reverse complement strand
GCTGAATATTTCTTCTCTGTCCATTTTGGGACTCCTTACTTTTTATTTGAATAGTACTGCCTGCAAAGCTCGGCAAGCTCGATCTCCCTGTCCCTGCACATCTTTCCGGCCTCTTCTATCTGCGCCATTGTAGGCATAGAGCCATACATAGCGTTAAGATCGATTGCCTCTCCCTGGAAAAGAACAAGTCTGTTGTACCAGTGCTTTCTCTTTTCAACGTAAAGAGGAACAAGAGGACATTTACCCTTTAAGGCCATAAGAACAAGTCCGTTCTTGAAATCGTCAACAGCCTGGTCGCTTGTCTTTATATGTCCCTCCGGGAAGATACCTACAGCGCATCCTGCGTCAAGGAAGGCAGTCAGCTTTTTAAAGGAATTCATATTCATGTTTTCCCTGTCTATGGGGATGACTCTGAATCCTTTATCAAACCAAAAGTGCATCTTGGGGTTATCGAGTATCTCCTGCATCGTAACAAAGTGGATACGTCTGTAGTAGATACAGGTCATAATATACAAAGGGTCGCCGAAGCCCGTGTGGTTCGAGTAAAACATAACGCCCTTTTTGTATTTCTTTTTGGCTTCCTTACTAGAGTAAACTACCTTCGGTCTAAACCAGACAAGAGCGGGGAAAGCCGCCGTGACTCTGATAATATCGTTAAAGAAGTAGTAAAAAGGAGGTCTGAGCTCGTCTCTTTCCTGACGCTTATTAAGCTCTTTTGTAAGTCGGATGATCTCTTTCCGGAGGATATCCGTAATGATCTTCAGGTTCTCTCTTCTCTCTTTTTGAGGATCCCAGTAGATGCTGATATCGATCGGGGTTCCGATAAGAACTCTGGCCCTCTTTTTTAGATTAAAATACGAACCGTTGGTGACTATAGGAATGATTGGCACGCCGCTTATATAAGCAAGGTAAGCCGCGCTGGGCTTAAACTCAAGCGGGCGCTTTTCCTCGGGTCTCGGAATCCTCGACTCCGGGAAGACTCCGACTACACCGCCCTTTTCAAGTATTGCCTGGCTCTTTCCCACAAAGGAAAAATCGTAGGTATCGCGGTTAACGTATATACCGCCCATCAGCTTTAAAAAGGGACCGAGAAACTTTTTCTTAAAGAGGACTTCAGCCATCTGAAATCTGAGGGTTCTCGTGAAAAATACAAAAAGATATACGGCATAATCAAAAACCGATGTATGATTTGAGATGATTATGGCGGGGCCTTTTATATGCCTTCCCTGTTTCTTTTTGTCTTCGTAATATATTTTTGTTCTAAATACCGCAAACTGCGCCGGCCACCCTGTGATCTTGGTGAACCAGTTCATAAATGAAACCAATTTTATTACCTGTTTTTTTCTATATAGTCCGCAAACTCACCTGCGGTCTTGAAGCTCTGTTCCCCTTCCGAAGGGAAGTTCACCCTGAACTTCTTTTGAAGTTCCATAATGATGGTGAAATAATCAAGGCTGCTTCCGCCAAGATCAAAGAATATATCAGCTCCGGGAGTTACCTCCGAAAGCTCCTTGCCAAGAACCCCTGCAATTACTTCGGCAACCATCGCCGTAAGCTCGCTCTCCTTAAAGCCGTCCTTTTCGGGATTAACCGGGCTTATCACGCCCTTTTCAAGCTTCTCGCGGATTTTCTTTCTGTTAAACTTAAAGTCGTTTTCATCCATTAAGGATGCGCTTGTTAAGATTACCTTTCCGATAAGTCTTTCAAGGTCAAGCTCCTTTAAGCACTTTGCTGCTCTGTCTTCGATTTCCTTTAAGGTATCGCCGGATGCGTAAGGTGAAACCTTTACAAGGAGCACGGGAAGGGTATTTTCACCCACCTTTGCGCTTGTAATGCATACTCCTTCGGCGCCCTCTATCTTTATCTTTTCCTCGAGGACATCGGGATTGATATTCTCTCCGGAAAGACCGATTATAACATCATCTTTTCTTCCGAGGATGTAGTATCTGCCGTTTTTCTCCTCGGCAAGATCGTTTGTACAAAACCATCCGTCTACCGTGCGGTCAACCTCTTTGCCGCCCTCCATGACGATATCCGCCATAGTAAGGCCTTTTACAAGAAGCTCACCGTCTTTGGAGATCTTGTACTCGATCGATGAAAAAGGCTTACCTACGGACTTGTCCGTAAGATCGCTCCATCTGTTTGAAAGCTCAACGGATGTAATACCGATCTCGGTCATACCGTAACCATTGGCAAGGTGATATCCGATAGCATTAAAGAACTTAAGTACCTCGGGGCTTATAGCGCTTCCGCCGCTTATAAGGAACTTAATGCTGTCTCCGAAGATCTGCTCTCTGACGGACTTAAAAGCAAGCTTTGAAAAAGCTCTTGCAAGGGCAGGGGCTCCCGAAAGCTTATCGTAGATCCTGATTCCCTTCATCAGCTTTTCATACTCGCCTCTTTCCTTAGCGGTACGAACTACGGTCTCGTAGATCGTATTCCAAAGAAGCGGGATAGAAAAAATATGGGTTACTTTATGACGTCTTACTGTATTTAAGATCGTCTCCGATGAAAAGTCCTTTAAAAATACAAAACTTCTGTTGAAAAATCCAAACCACATAAATACGGCGACAAGACCGAAAATATGGTAAAAGGGAAGGAAGGTAAGCTGTTTTAAGGCTCCTTCATAATGCGCTTTTATCTGCTTGCATTCTTTGATGATCCTTGCGCTGTCACAGATCTGATAGTACATGGTCTCACCGTTGTAGATGCAAAGCTTGACATGGCTTGATGTACCGGAGGACATAAGTACGACCTCGTCAGCCCAGTTTCTTACGCTGATATCGCCTTTTTCCGCAGACTTTTTAAGGTCTTCGATATTAAGAGTCCTCTCGCCTAAGCTCTCGCCGTCTGATACAACAGCTTTGATACCGTAATCCCCGATAATATCTTCCAGTAAAGATTTACCCATGCGGTTGTTCATAAGCACGGGACGGTATCCGATCATCAAAAGCCCCCAGAATACTTCGAGCCACTCCTCGGAGTTGTTCATATAGATTCCTACGAAGCTTCCCTCTGATACGTCTTTTAACGCCGCTAAGAGAGAACCGGCCATCTGCTCAGTTCTCTCTTTGAATTGTCCGTATGTGATGCTTGTGATCTTGTAGCCGTCGTTGGACTCTGCAAAAAGCTTGTCGGCCTCATCGGTCATCATCCGGAAAATAGCCTTGTAGTTTTTCTCAGATCCCTCAAACCGCTTTATCTTATCACTAACATATTTATCAAGATCATAATTTATGCCGTCAGACATTTTAAAAATACTTCCTTATACTCCGTTTTCTGTGAGAGTCTGGTATGTCTCGATTCTCGCTGCATCCATCTCAGGCATTCCGACAAAAGATGCTCCGTAATAGTACATATCTTCACGAAGCTCGATACGTACGATCTGCAAAAATGCGTGGAGTACTTCCTTTGTCCAGATTGTAAGGTAGGACTCGTATACAGTACCGATAAGAAGAGGAGCCTTACATACAAAACCAACGCCGGTCTTGGACACATCGCTGATCTCGATATCAACTTCCTCATCAGCTCCACCGTCAAGTCTCTTGATAACTAGCTTTGAATCCATGTGCATTCTTTTGCTTTTTCTTCTCTCTACATCAACTTCTGCCATATTGTTCCCCTTTTTGGCCTGCGGCCGGCCTAAACTTTGTTTTGCAAGCTGCCCCGCCGCCCGGGCAGCGTATCAATTTATTATATCAAAATTAGCCCATTGTCACAAGATAGTCTAGTGAAAGAAGCAGGCATCTCCGAAGGAGAAAAATCTGTACTTTTCCCTGATTGCTTCTTCATAAGCCGCAAGGACATTTTCTCTTCCGGCAAGAGCCGAAACAAGCATAACAAGCGTACTTTCCGGCAAGTGGAAATTGGTTATAAGGCAGTCAAGAACCTTAAACTTATATCCGGGATAGATAAAGATGGATGTATCCGCGCTTCCGGGTTTAACGATGCCGTTTTCATCCGAGGCGCTTTCCACCGTTCGGCAGCTTGTGGTTCCGACGCAGATAACTCTTCCGCCGCTCTTTTTAGTCTCGTTAATAATATCCGCTGCTTCCTTTGTGACCATATACACTTCGGTATGCATATGGTGGTCGAGGATATTCTCTTCCTTAACGGGTCTGAAGGTTCCGAGGCCTACATGCAAAGTTACGTAAGCAAGCTTTATGCCTTTATCCTCAATCTTCTTTAAAAGCTCGGGAGTAAAGTGCAGTCCCGCTGTGGGAGCCGCTGCGGATCCTTCGAACTTGGCGTATACGGTCTGGTATCTGTTCTTATCCGCAAGCTTATGGGTGATATAAGGGGGAAGTGGCATCTCTCCGAGGCTGTCCAAAACCTCCTCCCAGATTCCTTCGTACTCAAACTGTATAAGCCTGTTGCCGTCTTCTATCGTCTCAAGGACGGTAGCTTTAAGCCTTCCGTCTCCGAAGATAAGTCTTTGACCGGGCTTACATTTCTTTCCGGGCTTAACTAAAGTCTCCCAGACATCATTCTCTTTTCTTTTAAGGAGAAGGACTTCAACGGCTCCGCCGGTTTCCGCCCTCTCTCCGTAAAGTCTTGCGGGGATAACCTTTGTATTGTTGAGGACAAGACAATCTCCGGGATTTAGATAGTCCACTATATCCCGGAAAATCTTGTGCTCTGTTTTTCCTGTTTTTTTATCGACCACAAGGAGCCTGCTCGAAGATCTGTCCTCTAAGGGATCCTGAGCGATAAGCTCCTGTGGAAGATCAAAATAAAAATCTGATTTTTTAAGTTCC
This sequence comes from Lachnospiraceae bacterium, assembly GCA_017401005.1. GTDB lineage: Bacteria > Bacillota > Clostridia > Lachnospirales > Lachnospiraceae > AC2028. The sequence continues at coordinate 1,794 of JAFPRD010000129.1, read as the reverse complement.
ATATCTAATCCGCTTTATTACATGGAAGCATGCTTTGCAAAAGCCTTGTATCCTCTGTAGGTCTCGTAGATATCAGCCTTGTTTGTAGCTTCCCAGGGTGCATGCATATTAAGTACAGCAACGCCCGAATCGATAACGTTCATTCCGTAAAGAGCAAGGATGTAAGCGATGGTTCCGCCGCCGCCAACATCTACCTTACCGAGCTCAGCAGTCTGGAAGAGAACTCCGTCCTTCTCCATAACCTCACGGATCTTTGCCATATACTCAGCGTTGGCATCGTTGGATCCGCTCTTTCCTCTTGCTCCGGTAAACTTGTTAAATACCATACCTTTTCCGAGGAATGCGGCATTCTTTCTCTCGAAGCTTCCCTCGTAGGTAGGATCGAAGCCGGCAGACACGTCGGATGAAAGCATGCAGCTTCTGTTAAGGCATCTTCTCAAGTTAAGCTCTGAGTACTCGCCGTTTAAGTTCATAACTTCAGCAACAGCGTTCTCGAAGAAGTGTGACTGCATTCCGGTAGCGCCTACGGAACCGATTTCCTCTTTATCAACAAGGATGCATACGGTAGTTCTGTCACAAACAGGGCAATCGAGCATAGCCTGCATTGATGTATAAGCGCAGACTCTGTCGTCCTGGCCGTAGCCTAAGATGATGCTTCTGTCGAAGCCTGCATCCCTTGCCTTACCTGCGGGTACAACTTCGATCTCGGCAGAGAGGAAATCCTCCTCTTCGATATCGTAATTGGCCTTAAGGATATCAAGAACACCTGCCTTAACGGCTTCCTTGGTCTTGTTTTCTTCCTTGTCCTTCTTCTTGCCTGACTTTTCGGTCTTGTCGATGAAGATGGGCTTGTTGCCTACGATGATGTCAAGAGCTTCACCCTCGATAACCTTTGCACCCTTTTTCTCGAGCTGTTCTGCAGCAAGGTGGATGAGAAGGTCGGATACGAAGAATACGGGATCGTTCTCATCTTCTCCGATATTGATTTCAACGGTAGTTCCGTCCTTTTTTACGATCACGCCGTGAAGTGCAAGGGGAATGGTAACCCACTGATATTTCTTGACTCCGCCGTAGTAATGGGTGTCAAGGTAAGCAAATCCGTCCTTCTCGTAGAGAGGATTCTGCTTAACGTCCATTCTGGGGCTGTCGATATGCGCGCCAAGGATGTTAAGTCCCTCGGTCATAGGCTTCTTTCCGATGCGGAACATGCATACTGATTTGTTCATATGCACACTGTAAACCTTATCTCCTGCCTTAAGCTTTGTTCCCTTTTCGATAAGGCTCTCAAGCTCTTTGTAGCCATCCTTCTCGATGGTGTTAACGATAAGGTCAACGCACTCGCGCTCGGTCTTTGCATTGCTGATAAACTCTCTGTAGTCGTCGCAGAGTTTGTTAAGTTTCTTTAAGTCTTTCTCGTCGTAAGACTCCCATACGTTTTTGTGTTCCATGGTAATTCCTCGTTTCTTTATCTATCTGCATGTATCTTAATACATTAATCACACACGCAGTTCGATCTCAAGCTCCTTCTTCAGGTTCTTTAAGATCTTGTGCACATATCCGTCGACAGCCTCAGCCGTAAACTCCTCGTCGCCGGGAGTAAATGTGATCGTAAATGCCATACTCTTCTTGTCGGCAGCAATCTGCTCTCCTTCGTATACATCGAAGAGCTTGATGTCGCTTACGTAAGAGCAAGCGGAATCTATAACAGCTTCAACCTGACCGCAGGTGATTTCCTTGTTCATAATAAGAGCAAGGTCTCTTGACTCTGTAGCGTACTTCGGAAGAGGCGCAAAT
>JAFPRD010000128.1:0-6384 GCA_017401005.1 Lachnospiraceae bacterium | reverse complement strand
GACAGCGCCTGGAAAGAAAAAGGATACGAGCTGCCCGGATTTGATATAGACAAGATAAAAGAAAATACCGTAAAGAATCCCGAGTGGGTTCACTTCGGAGGCGGAAATCTTTTCAGAGCCTTTCATGCTGCCCTTTCACAGGATATGATCGAGAAGGGATACAGCGACAAAGGCGTAACCGTAATCGAAGGATTTGATTATGAGATCGTTGAAAAGTCTTACAGAGGAAACGATAATCTCTCAGTTCTTATTACCCTTAAGAGCGACGGATCCATCGGAAAGAGAGTCATCGGCTCCGTATCCGAGTCCTGTATTCTTGATTCGGCAAACGAAAAGGAATACTCAAGACTTAAGGAGATCTTTACATCAGACTCCCTTAAGATGGCAACCTTTACCATTACTGAAAAGGGATACAGCCTTGTAAATGCAGCCGGAGAGACAACTCCCGCTGTACTTGCCGATTTCGAAGCAGGTCCCGAAGCGCCCACAACCTACATCGGAAAGGTATCATCGCTCCTCTTTGCAAGATATAAAGCAGGGGCTAAGCCTATCGCCATGGTCTCAACCGACAACTGCTCACACAACGGAGACAAGCTCTACGCTGCAGTAAGCGCTTTTGCTAAGGCCTGGTCTGAAAACGGAAAAGCAGATAAGGGATTCCTTGATTATATAAACGACAAAAATAAGGTGTCCTTCCCCTGGTCAATGATCGATAAGATCACGCCAAGACCCGATGCTTCCGTTGAAGAGATCTTAAAAGCCGACGGCCTTGAAGGGTTAGAACCGGTGGTTACTTCAAAGGGCACATACGTAGCTCCTTTCGTAAACGCAGAGGAGACTCAGTACCTTGTTATCGAAGACGAATTCCCTGCCGGAAGACCTGCTCTTGATAAGGTCGGAGTAATCTTTACAGACAAAGAGACAGTTGACAAAGTCGAGAAGATGAAGGTTTGCACATGCCTTAATCCACTCCACACCGCTCTTGCCGTATACGGATGCATCCTTGGATTTACGCGTATTTCGGATGAGATGAAGGATGATGACCTTAAAAAACTCGTTCAAACAATCGGATACAAAGAGGGACTTCCCGTTGTAGTCGATCCCGGTGTGCTTAATCCCAAGGAGTTTATAGATACCGTGCTCAATGTGCGCGTACCCAATCCGTTTATGCCCGATACGCCACAGAGAATCGCTACGGATACTTCACAGAAGCTTCCCATCAGATTTGGTGAGACTATAAAGAACTATATTAAGACAGGACGAAGTCTTTCTGACCTAAAGTGCATACCCTTCGTATTTGCCGGATGGATGAGATATCTTATGGCAATTGATGATGAAGGCAATGCATTTAAGCCCAGTGACGATCCGAGACTTGAGAGTGCCTGCAAAGTTGTTTCCGGTATAAAGCTCGGAGACAAGGTAAGCGCAGAAGTTTTAAGACCTCTTATGGAGGACTCCACGATTTGGGGCGTGGATCTTTTTGAGGCAGGACTCTCAGAGCGCGTCACAAACTACTTTAACGAACTTATTGCGGGTAAAGGCGCTGTACGCCGCACCCTGCATGATGTTGTAAGTTAATTGCAGTAACAAAAATAAAATATTGAGGAGGTATCGGCATGAATGTATTTACTACAGACAAGATCAGAAATGTGGTACTGCTGGGTCACGGGGGTAGTGGCAAAACGTCACTGGCCGAAAGCATGGCTTTCCTTTCGGGGGAAAAGCCGCGCATGGGCAGTGTAGAGGCAGGCAATACACTTAGCGACTTTGATAAGGAGGAGATAAAGCGTGGATTTTCCATTAAGACATCCCTCCTTCCTATAATCTGGGGAGATTATAAGATCAATATCTTAGATACGCCCGGTTCGCCGGACTTTATCGGAGAGACCGAAGAAGCGCTTTCTGTTGCCGATGCCGCCATAATTGTTGTTTCGGGTAAGGCGGGTATCGAATCCGGTACAAAGAGAGCCTGGGAGATGTGCGAAAAGAGAAAGATGCCAAGGATGGTTTTCGTAACGGATATGGATATCGACAAGGCATCCTTCCGTAAAGTTGTGCAGGATCTTCAGGACCTGTACGGAAAACGCATTGCCCCCTTCCACCTCCCAATCAGAGAAAACGAGCAGTTCGTGGGATACGTAAACGTTATCCAGCAAAAGGCGAAAAAGTGGAATGCCCACGGAACGGTTGATAAGTCCGACGTTCCCGATTACTCCATGGAAAACCTCAAGATCTGCCGTGACGTTTTACTTGAAGCGGTAGCGGAAACAAGCGAAGAGTTTATGGACCGCTACTTTAACGGAGACGAGTTCTCCGAAGACGAGATAAGACAGGCTATGAGAGTCGGCGTTTTTGACGGATCTATAGTTCCTGTGCTTATGGGCTCAAATACATTGGCGAGAGGTATGTTTACTCTTATGGCCGATATCATCAAATACTTCCCCAGTCCCGACAGATGCAAGTGTGCCGGAATCAATACCGTTTCCAACGAAGTATTTGAAGCCGATTACGATTTCTCAAAGCCCAAGTCGGCATATGTCTTTAAAACCATTGCGGATCCCTACATCGGTAAGTATTCACTTATCAAGGTTAATTCCGGTGTGCTTAAGCCCGACGACGTTATGTACAACTACCACAGAGATACCGATGAAAAGATCGGAAAGCTCTTTGTACTTAACGCTTCGAAGCCGGAAGATGTTACGGAGCTGCACGCAGGAGATATCGGTGCTCTTGCAAAGCTTTCAGTCACTCAGACCACCGATTCTCTTTCTACCCGCAAGATGCCCGTCACATACCTTCGAGCTGCTATTTCAAAACCCTACACCGCAAGAAGCTATAAAGCCTGCAAGAAGGGTGATGAGGACAAAATCTCTCAGGCGCTCTCAAAGATGATGGCGGAAGACCTTACGATCAAGTGCGTAACGGACAGTGAGAACGCGCAGTCCCTTATCTACGGCATAAGCGGACAGCACCTTGAGGTTGTTCAAAGTATCCTTGCCGAAAAGTACAAGGTTGATATTGAGCTGGATAAGCCGAGAGTTGCCTTTAAGGAGACTATACTTAAAAAGGCGGATACCGAGTATAAATATAAAAAGCAGTCAGGCGGTCACGGCCAGTACGGACATGTAAAGGTGATCATCGAGCCTTCCTACGATACCGATACTCCTTATATTTTTGAGCAGACGGTTGTGGGCGGAGCGGTTCCCAAGAACTTCTTCCCCGCAGTTGAAAAAGGTATAGCCGAAGCTGTAAAGGCGGGGCCCCTTGCGGGATACCCGGTAAGAGGCGTCAAGGTGACCTTGTACGACGGAAGCTACCACACTGTAGACTCCTCGGAGCTTGCCTTTAAGGTGGCTGCGGAGCAAGCCTTTAAGCAGGGCTTTATGGACGCAAATCCTGTCCTTTTAGAGCCCATCGTAACTCTTAAGGTACTTGTACCCGATGAGTATACGGGAGACGTAATGGGAGACCTCAACAAGCGAAGAGGCAAGGTATCGGGAATGAATCCCGTTGAGGGAGGATTCACGGAGATCGTCTGCGATATCCCTTATATCGAGCTCTACGAGTATGATACAAAGCTTTACTCTATGACAAAGGGAAGCGGCGTATTCTCATACGAAAACGCCGGCTATGAGCAGGCACCGGCTGATATCGCCCAGAAACAGATTGATGCCGCAAAAAATAAATAAACAAAGGAAATAAAGGAAGATGTTTTCAAAGAAGCTTTTTAATGACGGATGGCAATTTGCAAAAGCCGCACCGGGTACGGATTTTGACACTGCACATGCCCTTGATTACAAAAAAATAAATATACCCCATGATTGGCTTATCTATCAGGGGCTTGATCTTTATGAAGATTCGGTTGGCTTTTACAAAAAGGCCTTTGAGATGAAAAAAAGGCCCGGAAGGAGATACGAGCTTTACTTTGAAGGCGTCTATATGGATGTGACCGTAAGAGTAAACGGAGAGTTTGCCGGAGAGTGGAAATACGGTTATTCCAGCTTTTTCTTTGACGTAACGGAGCTTTTAAAAGACGGGGAGAACGAAGTTTTGGTAAAGGTAAACTTCCTCTCCCCCAACAGCAGATGGTACAGCGGCGCGGGAATATACAGGGATGTATATCTGATCGAGAATTGCAATACGCATATCGTGACGGACAGCCTGTATGTTTCCGCTAAGCCCGTTTTGAAAGAAGGGGAAAAACCCGGAAGCGGCGACTGCAGCTTTGACAAATGGGAAGTTAAAGTAAGCGCCGAGGTTAAGAATCCCATCCTAAGGAGCAAGATCACTCTTTGGTTTCCGAAGGCGGGAAAGAGCCACAGCGCCCTTATCGGAGCCGTCAGCGCAGAGAAAATTTCAGAGGATGTTACAAGAGTCGAGTTTACCGAAAGCTTTGAAGACGTAAAGCTCTGGTCTCTTGAAGAGCCGAATCTGTATGATGCGGTTATCTGCGTAACAAATCCTGATGAGGACTACAGCAGAGAAAGTAAGTTCTTAGCTCCCGGGGGTCCTGTGGGAGACAGGCTAGAGACCAATTTCGGATTCAGGGATTTTACTCTCGACAATAACCATGGGTTATTTGTAAACGGAAAAAAGGTAAAGATAAACGGCGTTTGCGAACACCACGACCTCGGAGCCCTGGGAGCTGCTTTTAACAAAGAGGCTATGAGGCGCAAGTTTGAGATCCTTGCGCAGATGGGCGTAAATGCCATCAGAACAGCTCACAATATGCCGGCTCCGGGTCTTTTGGACCTTGCGGATGAGATGGGATTTTTGGTATTTGATGAGTCCTTCGATATGTGGGAAGGAAAAAAGACCGAGTATGATTATGCGAGGTTCTTTAACAAGTGGCATGAAACTGATGTCAGAAGCTGGATCAGAAGAGACAGAAATCACCCTTCAATCCTCCTTTGGAGTATCGGAAATGAAATATACGATACCCACACCGAAAGGGGACTCGAAATCACTAAAATGCTTAAAAAAGAGGTCAGGGAAAATGACTTCTTTGAAAATGCCTATATCAGTATAGGTTCCAATTATATGCCATGGGAAGGGGCGCAAAAGTGCGCGGATGTACTTAAAGTCGCAGGATACAACTACGGCGAGAAGCTTTACGATGAGCACCATGCGGCTCATCCTGACTGGTTTATCTTCGGAAGCGAGACTTCATCAACTGTTCAAAGCCGCGGAATTTACCACTTTCCTTTTGAAAAGAGTACTTTGGCGGATGACGACGAGCAGTGCTCAAGCCTCGGTAATTCCACAACCAGCTGGGGCGCTCCTAATCCCGAGTACTGTATCAAGGCGGAAAGAGATCATGAATTTTCTCTCGGACAGTTTTTATGGTCCGGATTTGATTATATCGGGGAGCCCACTCCCTACCACACAAGGAATTCCTACTTTGGACAGATCGATACGGCAGGATTTCCAAAGGATTCCTTTTACATTTATAAGTCCGCATGGACAGACTACAAAAAAGAGCCCTTCGTACACGTATTCCCTTACTGGGACTTTAACCCCGGCCAGACAATCGACGTTAGGATAGCGTCGAATGCGCCTGAGGTTGAGCTTTTTGTAAACGGAAAGTCACAGGGAAAGCAAAAAATAGACCATGCAAAAGGGGATGTTCTTACAGGTAATTACAAGGTAGTATACGAGCCCGGAGAGATCGCAGCCGTTTGCTACGATGAAAAGGGAGAAGAAATTGCAAGGAGCGTGAGAAAGAGCTTTGGAGACAGCGCGTATTTAAAGCTTGATGTTTATAAGCCTGAAAGAAAGCTTTATGCGGGATGCTCGGACCTCGCCTTTGTATATGTATCAGCTCTTGACAGAGAAGGAAATCCCGTAGAGAACGCCTGCGATATGGTAAGCGTAAAGGTATCCGGTGCAGGATTCCTTGCGGGACTTGATAACGGAGACTCTACGGATACAGATGAGTACAAGGGAAACAAAAAAAGACTCTTTTCCGGTAAGATGCTTATTATCGTTGCCGTCTCGGACCAAAAGGGAGAGATATCTGTCGAAGTATCCGCGGAAGGTCTTAAAGGGGACAAGGTAATAATACCCGTAGAGGGATTTAAAAAGACCGAAGGAATATCCCTTCTTCCGGAGGTTTTTGAAGACTGTGAAAACAAAAAAGGCGAGCCCTTAAAGAGGATCAGAAAGGTAGAGCTTTCTTCCGAACTTAAAGGCAGATTTGACGCGGAGAATAAAGAAACCGTTATAAGCGCGGTAATTTTCCCAGAGAATTTAAGAAACGAATATAATGACAGCGATATAATCTGGAAAGTGGTAAATGACGGCGGAATAGACAGTAATATAGCCAAAATAGAGCCCCTCCCCGGATTTAAGGCAAAGGTTACGGCTATAGGAGACGGTTCTTTC
>JAFPRD010000127.1:0-2990 GCA_017401005.1 Lachnospiraceae bacterium | reverse complement strand
GCAACCGCAAAGGCAAGTCGCACAAACATACCGCTTGAGTAGGTTTTTACGGGCTGATATACATAGTCGCCGATATCGGCAAATTCAAGGATCTCGGGGAGTTTTTTCTCAATCTCCTCGTCCGAAAATCCCATCATCGTAGCGTTAAGATACACATTCTCAACGCCTGTATACTCCATATTAAAACCGGCTCCCAGCTCAAGGAGAGCAGAGATACGTCCGTTTATATCAACCTCTCCCGAAGTCTGATAAAGAACACCGGTAATGATCTTAAGTATAGTCGATTTACCCGAACCATTGGTTCCTATAATTCCGACCGTTTCGCCCTTTTTGATCTCAAGGTCGACGCCTTTAAGGGCGTAGTTAAGGGCCGGCTTTTTCTTCCCGCGAAGAAGTCCGAAGGCGTCAAAAAGCCTGTCTTTGGGCCTGTTGTAGAGCTTATATACTTTTTTAACATCCTTTAGGCGGATGGCAAAATCGTTATCCATATTTTATCCAATCTATTTACAAAACATCCGAAAAATGAACTCTCAGCCTTTTGAAAATCCTCGTTCCGAGGAACAAAAGAAGGGCCGCGAAGCACCAAAAGTACAACGTATACCAGCCGTGTTCAAAGAACCAGACCTTACCGTATACCGACTCTCTGTATCCGTTTATTATATAAACAAGGGGGTTGATCATCAGTACCTTCTTTACCGTCTCGTTTCCGAAGGACGCAAGGTCCCACATGATCGGCGTTCCCCACATCAGTACCTGCAGGATGATCGTGATCAGCTGGGTCAGGTCTCTGAAAAATACGCAGACCGCGCTTGTTGCGTAGCTGATTCCAAGTATCAGCACAAATATGCAAAGGCTGTAGTAAAGGACCTGCAAGCTGTAAAAGCTTGGATAATACCCGTAAATCGAGGCCATTATAAGGAGAACGACGATAAAGAAAAGATGGGTAAATATCGCCGCAACAGCCCTTATTATCGGGAGGATACTGATATTAAACACAACCTTTTTAACGAGATAATTGTACTCGATAAGCCCGTTTGTACCCGTTGTAAGGCCTTCGTTAAAGAAAAACCAGGGGACAAGTCCCGCCGTAAGGAAGAGTACAAAAGGCACATCAGAACCGCTCGAACGCTGGCTCGGGAAGATGAGTCCGAAGACAAGAAAATAAAGCACTACCGTAACGAGCGGCTGGACCATTCCCCAGACAACGCCCAGATAAGAACCCGCGTAGCGCTTTTTAAAATCATTTTTTGCAAGCTTCCAGATAAGCTTCCTGTTGCGGAAGCCCTCTGAAAATATATTTAACTTATTGTTTTTTAAGTTAGCCATTAATCTAAATCCTTAATTCCACCCCATTTTGTATCGCGCTCTGAAAGGGTAAGTTCTACACCGGGGACAAAAGGCCATTCAACTCCGATATCGGGGTCGTTGTACATAATACCGCCCTCGTCTCCGGGATGATAGAAATCCGTTACCTTATAGCAAAACTCTGCATAATCGCTTACAACATAAAAGCCGTGAGCAAAGCCTTCAGGGATGAAAAACTGCTTGAAATTCTCGGCGGAAAGAAGCTCTCCGTGCCACTGTCCGTAGGTCTTTGAGCCCTTGCGGAGGTCAACTGCAACGTCAAAAACCTCTCCCTTTATAACCCTTACAAGCTTCGCCTGAGGGTGCTCGATCTGGAAGTGAAGTCCTCTCAAAACACCGCCCTTTGAAGCGGACTGATTGTCCTGTACAAATACGCGGTCAATGCCCGCAGCCTTCATATCATTGGCATTATAGCTTTCTACAAAATATCCTCTCTCGTCGCCAAATACCTGAGGAACGATGACTTTAAGTCCCTCAATCTTAGTATCTGTAACAATAAGTTTTCCCATTTTCTATCCTCTTTATTTACTGAATAATTCTCAGTTTATTTCAAACCAAAACTAATAATAATATATATCAAGGTCAACATTGCCCTGAATGCCGTCAACCTTACCCTTTGAAGAATGCTGCCACATTGTATAGTAGCCTGTGTACTTCGGAACGCTGACGTATTCCGCGTCCCAAACCTCAAACTTCTCAAGGCGGCTCATATCAAGATTGTTGTAGAGCCAGTTTCGGCTGGCGTAAACGCCCGAGTTGTAGCCCGCATTTTTAGCGGTCTGGCAAAAGGCTTCGCAGACAAGAGTTCTTGTCTCTTTATTTAGTCCGTCGGCTCTTCCGTTTCCGCCCGCGCCCTCCGAATCGATATAGATTGGAAGCTTAAGCTCATAGTCCGATACCATCGATACGACGGCGGATGCCTCTTCAACAGCCTCGGCCTCGGTTACGGCCTGGGTGAAGAAATACACTCCGACCTCAAGCCCGGCGGCAAGTGCGCCCTTTATATTCTGTTCAAAATATGGATCCTGAACCAATGCACCGGTAACAGATCCACGGTAACCGGCCCTAATTATAACAAACTGAACGCCCGCGGCGGCAACCTTTTCCCAGTCGATATCTCCTTGATACTTGGAAACGTCGATTCCTGCCTTTCTTCTTGTTCCGCCAAACTGCAGCTTAACCATCTCGGTCTTGTCCGCAGTACTTTCAGCATCAGCCTCCGCGCTGTCCTCGGCTGCGGCATCGATTTCGGCTTCAGTCTTTATTAAATGCGAAATGTCGCTGATATAGATGTACTCAACTCTCTCTTTAACACGGACAGTAGTTGAGTTGACCGGGACTTTGTAATCACCGATGGGTAGGAGCCTCACCTCGTAGTTTCCGGGGCTTAAGGATCCCGCGTAGATGATTCCGTCCTTGTCAAGGTCTTTAAGCTGGGAGCTTTCGCCGTTTTCATCCGTAAGCTTTATGGCAAAGCTCTCCCCGCTTATAAGCTCGCCCGCCGCGTCCACGACCTGTACTCTTAGGTCTCTCTCGACGCTCGTCGTAAGGATTGAGATCCTTTTCGACATATCAAACAAGCTCTCTAAAAATTCATTATTCTCTTTATCAAAGAATGTGTTGTC
>JAFPRD010000126.1:0-6967 GCA_017401005.1 Lachnospiraceae bacterium | reverse complement strand
GATCCTTACAAAAAGATAAAGGAACTTATAGAGTACAGATCGCCGATCTACGAAAGATGTGCCGATCATGTGATCTGCGTGGATGACAAAGATCAAAGCCAAATACTTGATGAGATTTTAAAAATACTGGGAGAGCCCCTTTGACAGGGCTATATAAAGGCCGGAGGATACGACTTTGAAAATACTTGTTATTAACGGACCAAACTTAAATTTTTTAGGTATCAGAGAGAAAAAAATCTACGGAAACGAAGATTACGATTATCTTATCGGGATGATCAAGGAAGAGGGGGAAAAAAGAGGGATTGACGTTGAATGCTTTCAGTCAAACCACGAAGGGGCAATAATCGATAAGATTCAGGAAAGCTATTTTAACGGAACCGATGCGATCATAATCAATCCCGGAGCATATACGCATTACAGCTATGCAATACATGATGCCCTTGCTTCCGTAGAGAATATCATAAAGATCGAGGTTCATATTTCGGATATTCAAAACAGGGAAGATTTCAGAAAAGTCTCCGTAACCGCTCCAGCCTGTCATAAACAGATTTACGGGCACGGATTAAAGGGCTATATCGAAGCTATGGATGAGGCGATTTCGCTTTGCAAGTAAAAAAATCCCATCTTACTGAAAATTTTTATTGAAAGTTTATATTTCTTTTGTTAAAATATTTGAGTATTGTGACTAAAACCGCATAGGAGGAATTTAAAATGGCTGAAATTACGGCTGGTGATATCAGAAACGGAGTTACCTTTGAATACGACAGCAAGGTTTTCCAGGTACTCGAGTTTTTGCATGTTAAACCCGGAAAGGGAGCTGCATTCGTACGTGTTAAGATGAAGGACGTTAAGAACGGCGGTGTTAGAGAATTAACCTTCAACCCTGTTCAGAAGTTCACTCTTGCTACCATCGAAAAGAAGAAGATGCAGTATCTTTACAAGAATGACGACATGTTCGTATTTATGGACATGGAAACCTATGAGCAGATCGAGCTTTCAGAGGCTGAGATCGGTGATTCTATGAAGTTTGTCCTTGAGAATATGGAATGCACTATGCTTTCACACAACGGACAGATCTTCTCAGTAGAGCCTCCGATGTTTGTAGAGCTTAAGGTAACCGAGACCGAGCCCGGTCTTCGCGGCGATACCGCTACCAACGTTACCAAGCCTGCTACTCTTGAATCCGGCGCTGAGATCCGCGTTCCCATTTTCATCAACGAGGGAGACGTTGTTAAGATCGACACCAGAACCGGTGAGTACCTCGGAAGAGCGTAATCTATATTTTATTTACAGACTGACAGAGCAATTTCTTAAAAGGGAATTGCTCTTTTTTTGTGTTTATTTATTTTGTGAGGCCGAGGGACGCCGATATGGCGATATAAATATGAGGGCCGGAAAGGAAATTATGTCAGTAAAGGAATTTGCAGAAAAAGTCAGAAAAGCAGCTCAGGAAATCCTGGGAGAGGAGTATTATCTTGAGGTACAGCAGCATCTAAAAGTCAATGAAACGCCTTTTATAAGCGTTAATGTTCATAACAAGTCATCGAACATCTCTCCCGTGATCTATATGGAGTCTTTCCATAGAGAATATGAAGAAGGAAGATGCTTCGGAGATATTATGAGCGAATTTATGAGGGTATATTGGAACAGCGTACCTGCGGGAGAGTTTGATATGGACTTCATTAAGGATTTTGAGCTTGTCAAGGAAAGGCTGACTGTTCATCTTATTAATTTCGAGAAAAACAAAAAGCTTCTTGAAGATGCTTATTTTGAGAGATTTCTCGATCTCGCCGCAGTTTACTATATCGACGTTGAGTCGGGCAAAATGGGCAGCGGATGTATTATGGTGAGAAAAGAGTTCTTAGAAGGGTGGAATGTTACCGGAAAAGAGCTTATGAAGGCTGTAATAGAGAATGATGCAAGAAAGAAGGATATGCAGACGATTTCAATGGCTTCTTTCTTTAAGGAAATCTATAAAGAAAGGTTTTGTGACGATTATTTAGAAAGCCTTATAGACGGAGAGCTTTACGTGCCGCCGATCTGGATCATGACAAACGCCAAAAAGGTTTACGGAGCAAAGGCGATGATTATGAAGGAACATCTCTCGGATTTTGCAGAAACAAATAACAGCAGCTTTTTTATAATCCCAAGCTCTGTACATGAGATCATCGCCGTTCCCGACGATATGATTGGTGAAAGTAATGAAATCCGCAGGGAGCGGTGCGATGAATTAAAGCAGATGATCGCCATGGTCAATAAAAATGAACTTTCTCCGGAAGAATTCCTCTCGGATAATCTTTATTACTACGACAGAGATCTTGGAGAAGTGGCTATAGTTTAGGGATATTTTATTTGCGTTTATACTTAGTATATGGTAATATAGGTAAGGTTATGTAACAAAGTTGTAACATTTGCGGCCGTAGTCTAATGGATAGGACGAGGGCCTCCGACGCCTTTAATGCGGGTTCGATTCCTGTCGGCCGCAGCCTGCAACATATACTTGTACTGTTAGGATTTGATTTTATGAAGAACCTTCTTAATAAACTTAAAGACACTTTATCTACAGTTAAAAAATTTGTTATTAAATACAGTAAGTATCTTTTCCCTGCGGTAGCGCTTATACTCGCCGCTGTAGTTGTACTTATCGCTCTCGATCAAAGGCAGAAGGCTGCCGACAGAAAGAAAGCCTTAGAGGAACAGGCTGCTTTGGAAGAGCAGCAACAGGCGCAGGCAGAGCTTGAAAGCGCCGAGATTCCTCTTGAGGAAACAAGGGACGAGAAGATAAATGCCCTGTTTACCACGTACTATATGGCTCTATCAAACGGGGATGCCGATCTTTTAAAGGCGCAGTGCGATACTATCGAAGACAGCGAGGTTATCCGTCTTATGGAGCAGTCTGCATACGTTGATTACACCTTGCAGAATGTCTATACCCAGGCCGGCCCCAGAGAAGGAAGCTACATTACTTACTGTTACTATATGGCTACATTCGAAAGATTTCCGGAAACTCCTCTTCCTGCTTTAAAAGGTTTTTTCGTTGATACAAATGAAAACGGAGAGCTCTATATCGTTATGAGAGAGCTTACCGAAGAAGAGGACAGCTATATTACTAAGATCGCTTCTTGCGACGATGTTAAGGAACTTAATAATAAAGTTAATGTTGAGTATAACGATCTCATCCTTGTTAATCCCGAGATACTTGACTACTTTATCGAGCTTGATACTACAGTAAGTACCGCTGTGGGAGAAAAGATCGCTCAGCTTAATGCCACAAAGGCTGCAGAGGCAGCCGCAGCGGAAGATCCCGATGAGCCTGAGGTTGTAGATACTACCGAGACCGTAGAAGCGCCTGCAGAGCCTACTGTAAAGTACGCTACAGCAACTACGAGAGTTAACGTGAGAGCTTCAGATAGTGCCAATGCCGAGCGTGTGGGAGAGGCTATGGCCGGCGAAAAGTTCGAAGTAGTTGAAGAGCTTTTAAACGGCTGGACAAAGATCATCTACAACGATAAGGAAGCCTTTATAAAGTCCGATTATCTCTCTATGATCCAGAGCGCTGACGGACAGCCTACGATCGGTATGCTTACCGCAAAATCCGAGGTTAATGTAAGAAGCCTTCCCGATACCAATTCCGAAAGAGTCGGAGCCCTTATGGCGGGAGATCAGCTTGAAATCGTTGCCGTAGATGGCGGCTGGTGTACCGTAAAGTTCGAAGGCATGCTTGCTTACGTAAACGCAGATTTTGTTGATTGTACACTTTTTGAATGATTTTAACAGTTTAACACGTTAAATTCCTAAAAATTTTATACAATATTATATTGATTTATAATTATTAATGTTGTAATATACTAACGTAAAGCCAACGAGGGCATAGGAGTGTTTCCTATGCCCTTTTTTACATAATTATTCATTCGGTAAACATTTTTATGTATATACAAGGAGGATTCAAAATGTCTTACGTTGATGAAGTTTACGAGCGCGTTGTTGCTCAAAATCCTGCTCAGCCTGAGTTCCACCAGGCAGTTAAGGAAGTTCTCGAATCACTCAGAGTTGTGATCGAGGCTAATGAGGAAAAGTTCCGCAAGGAAGCTCTTCTTGAGAGAATCACCACTCCCGAGAGACAGATTCTTTTCCGCGTTCCCTGGGTTGATGACAAGGGACAGGTTCAGGTTAACAACGGTTACAGAGTACAGTTTAACTCAGCAATCGGACCTTACAAGGGAGGACTTCGTCTTCATCCTTCAGTAAACCTCGGTATCATCAAGTTCCTTGGATTCGAGCAGATCTTTAAGAATTCACTTACCGGACTTCCTATCGGCGGTGGTAAGGGTGGTTCAGACTTCGATCCCAAGGGTAAGTCTGACAGAGAAGTTATGGCTTTCTGCCAGAGCTTCATCACCGAGCTTTACAAGTATATCGGCGCTGATACCGACGTTCCTGCCGGAGATATCGGAACCGGAGCAAGAGAGATCGGATTTATGTACGGTCAGTACAAGAGACTTACCGGACTCTACGAAGGAGTACTTACCGGTAAGGGACTTTCATATGGCGGATCCCTCGCAAGAACAGAAGCTACCGGATACGGACTTCTCTATATGACTGAAGAGATGCTTAAGTCTAACGGCGTTGCTCTTGCAGGCAAGACTGTTGCAGTTTCAGGATCCGGAAACGTTGCTATTTACGCAATCCAGAAGGCACAGCAGCTCGGCGCTAAGCCTGTTACCTGCTCTGACTCTACCGGTTGGGTTTACGATCCCGAAGGAATTGACGTTGCGCTCCTTAAGGAAGTTAAGGAAGTTAAGAGAGCTCGTCTTACCGAGTACGCTGCAAAGAGACCTTCAGCTCAGTATCATGACAAGGCTACCGAAGGAACCAATCAGTGGGAAGTTAAGGTTGATGTTGCACTTCCTTGCGCTACGCAGAACGAGCTTAACCTCGAGGATGCAAAGAAACTTGTTGCTAACGGCGTAATCGCTGTTTGCGAAGGTGCTAACATGCCTACCACCCTTGAGGCTACACAGTACTTACAGGAGAACAAGGTATACTTCGTACCCGGAAAGGCTGCAAATGCAGGTGGCGTAGCTACTTCAGCTCTTGAGATGAGCCAGAACTCCGAGAGACTTTCATGGACCTTCGAAGAGGTTGATGCAAAGCTTAAGAATATCATGGTTAACATCTTCCACAACCTTGACGATGCTTGCAAGAAGTATGGTCTTGAAGGAAACTATGTTGCCGGAGCTAACATCGCAGGATTCCTTAAGGTTTGCGATGCTATGATGGCACAGGGCATTGTATAAAAGATTGATTAAGCCCCTTTGGCTTTCGAAAAATCCCACGTTGTACAAAAACGTGGGATTTTTTTGTGCAAGATGGCGATTTTTGTACATATTTTTTATATACTTTGTTAAAATGATGTTGTATAATTTTAACTTGTTTTGAGTTTTGTGGAGGTATAGCTATGTCTGAAAACCGTATCAAGAGAATTACCGAGATGGAAACTGCGATGGATAAGGTATCTGAAGTTATAGAGCGTATCCATGAACAATTTGCCGAGCTTAAAAAGCTTACAGGCGATATAGATAAATTAGAAGAATACTATGAAAACGAGTGGCGCGATGATTTCGAGGCCGATGAAAGAGAAGAGCTCCCTAAGAATCTTAAAAGAGGGGTTCTTACGGAAGATGCGCTTTACGATCTTCTTGAAGAAGTAGAGAGGTATATGGATTATGTCTGATACAAACATTAAAGAAAATAAGATGGGAACTCAGCCTATAAACAGACTGCTTCTTGGGATGTCCCTTCCTATGATGGCTTCAATGCTTGTACAGGCTCTTTACAATATTGTAGACTCTATATTCGTAGCAAGAGTTTCCGAGGATGCCCTTACGGCTGTCTCCATGGCTTTCCCGCTTCAAACCCTTATGATTGCCCTTGCGGGAGGTACCGGAGTAGGTATCAATGCTATTCTTTCAAAATCTCTCGGAGAGAAAGAGTACGAAAGAGCCAACAAAACTGCAGAAAACGGAATTTTTCTTGCGCTTATAAGTTATTTGATCTTCCTTGTTATCGGACTTACAGTCGTTAAGCCCTTTTATATGAGTCAGACTGCTGATGAAGCTATTATCGGATACGGAGTAGATTACCTTACGATCGTTCTTGCCTGCTCATTCGGTATCTTCGGACAGTTTATATTCGAAAGGCTTCTTACGTCCACGGGAAGAACGCTTTTTACTATGGTTACTCAGGGAACGGGAGCTATTATAAACCTTATCCTTGATCCCATATTTATCTTCGGATATTTCGGATTTCCAAAGCTCGGAGTTAAGGGTGCCGCCCTTGCAACGATAGCAGGCCAGATTGTTGCGGCTATTATGGCCTGTGTCTTTAATATAAAAAAGAATACCGATATACATATTTCCTTTAAGGGCTTTAAACCTGACTGGACGCTTATCGGTCATATATATAAAATAGGAGTTCCCTCTATCATTATGCAGTCCATCGGCTCCTTGATGGTCTATATAATGAACAAGATCCTTATCGGTTTTTCATCTACGGCAGTTGCCGTATTTGGGGTTTACTTCAAACTTCAAAGCTTTACGTTTATGCCGATTTTCGGACTGAACAACGGCATGATCCCCATAATCGCTTACAACTACGGGGCGAGAAATAAAGAGCGTATGATGAAGACCTGGCGCCTTTCCTGGGTATACGCCACAGCTATCATGGCAGTCGGCCTTATAGCTTTTGAAGCTGTCCCCAATTTACTTCTTTCGTTTTTTGATGCTTCGGAGTCGATGCTTGCTATGGGAAGTGTAGCCCTTCGTATCATCGCGATACATTTCCCCGTTGCAGCGTACTGTATTGTAACCGGTTCTTTATTTCAAGCCTTGGGTGTAAGCGTTTACAGTATGATTGTTTCGATAATGAGACAGATTGTTGTGCTTATACCGGCAGCGTTTTTACTTTC
>JAFPRD010000125.1:0-6870 GCA_017401005.1 Lachnospiraceae bacterium | reverse complement strand
TATACCGATGAGCAGGTTGATATCGGATATCTTGCGGACGGAACTGTCCTTAAGATCACCATGGACTGGCCCGAGGAAGTGACCGTCTTTGATCTTGCGGTTTACAATGTAAACGGCGAACTGGTATCCACCTCGGAGGTTGATATTACGGGGGTTACGGAGAGCGTAATCATCACACTTTCCGGCGAAGGAGACCTTGAGGACGTTAAAGCCGAGGTCAAATAATTTAGACTTATTTTATTGATATTGTCTTCGGATAATGTTATTTTATAAGTGAGGGAAATTCTTAAAAGAGTAGTAGAGAAATAGAAAGAAGTTTTAAAATGGACGGCAATTTTTACAGTAATGGCCAAAATTCAAATTTTTACGGAACGCCCCAGAACCCTATGGGGACTAATTACGCGTTATCAAGGTGTTCGCTTATTTTTGGTTTTGTTTCCCTCGGCCTTGCTTTAAGCGCTGTATTTTCCGTCTTTGCGATCCCTGTCGGAGCGATAGCTTTGATACTTGCAATGCTTTCTACGCGCAGGGGAAAGAACATCCCTAAGAAAGCTATGAGCGGTATCATTGCCTCCGTGGCAGGTATCTTCCTTGGACTTATTATAGTTGTATCGTCTTTTGTTACTTTGCTTAAGACGGGAACCTTACAACAGGTAATAAATGACTCTCAGACGATCATCGAGCAAATGTACGGCGACGATGCCCAGGTGAATGCTTATGGTGGGAATTGGTTATAATTCATACAATAAATATAGCCCCTATGATAAGGCCGAAGAAGCTAAGCTTCGAAACATGCCCTGGAATCGTGATGCGGGACCTAATGACAAATTAAGCAAGGTGCCGCTTGACGAGAAACAGGCTGAAAAGATGCGGGCAAAGGGCCACTCTGATGACCCTAACTGCGAGTGCGAGACTTGCAAGAATCGCAAGTACCAGGACGGCTCCGACGAGATGGTTTCTTTTAAATCAGCTCAGAGGATTGCACCTGCTGCAGTAGCCGCAAGAGTACGCGGACATGAACAGGAACATGTCGTCAACGCCTTCGAGAAAGCTGCCGAGAAGGGCGGAAAGGTTATACAGGCTTCCGTTACTTTACATACGGCGGTTTGTCCCGAGTGCGGAAGGACGTATGTATCCGGCGGAACGACTAAAACGCAGATAAAATATTACAACGAAGAAAACCCCTATCAGAAGTCCTTAAAGAGCGCTGATCGGGCTAAATATACAGGAATGAACGCCGATTATGCGGTGTAAAATTTAAAGGTTTAATCAGTATGGCAAATCATTATCAGCCCTCGGCTGTCCTTAGGGATAATGCCAAGGGCTTTCTAAATGGAAACTATCGGGGAACGACGCTTGTTACGATTACGTTTGCCCTATTTAACTATTTATCGGGGATGCTCCTTATGAACTTCGACGGCATTGTCGAAAAGATCCTTTACAGGGCGGGAAAGATATCCGTTGGTTCTTCGCTTGCGGCCTTTACCGTAAGCTATTGTCTAAATGCCGTTTTAGCTGTTTTTATCGGGGTATTTACAATCGGTTCGGCGCTTTACTATCTAAAGATTGGCGTCGGCAAGAGACCGCTTCTTTCCGATGTTTTTTCGGGATATAGGGACAACTTTTCAAGAAATATCGGGGTTTCGGCTTTTGTGACTCTGCCCACGATACTTGTTGTTTATCCCTCCTCCCTTTTTGAACAGCTCTACTCCTATACAAAAGATGTAAAGTTCCTTATCGGAGCGCTCGTAAGCTCCGCAGTTGCTTTGGTTTTTGTAGTCTTTATCGAGGTGAGCATCGGACTTGCGCCTTTTCTTATCGCTGATTTCCCGGAGCTTTCCGTTTCGGAAGCCGTAAAAACAATATGGAACAAGATGAACGGTCACCGTTTCAGACTGTTTAAATTATATTTAAGCTTTGTACCCTATGTTTTGCTTGCCGTTCTCAGCTTCGGCATAGGATTTCTCTGGGTACAGCCCCTTATTCAGGAGTCGCTTGCACAGTTTTATCTCGATCTTATGAATCCTAAGAAAGTAACAGGGGAGTGGGAAAGGACGGTTTAACACATGGGTGTTGTAAAGCCTTTATATATTTACCCTCTTAATTATGTTTTTCAGGAAATAAAGAATGTTAAAGCTAATGCCACCTACGGATACGAGGCGCTGCTTCGCCCGGAAAACGGCATGGACCCGAGATCTTACATTAACGCCAGAATAGCTATGGGCGGTACGCATCAAATAGAAATAGATTCTTTTTTCAATGCGACCAAGACCTTTGCGGATCTCCATATACCCGGGTTTCTTTTTATAAACAGTTTTCCCAATGAGTCCTTTACGGGAGAGGAGTCAATCAGCTATATAGAGAGCTTCGGAAAGGATATTTTATCAAGGGTGGTTGTTGAGATCGTTGAGTATCCTTTTGTAAACAGGGAAGCCTGGTTCAACAAGCAAAGATTTATGCTTAAGCATGATATGATGTGCGCTCTGGACGCTTTCGGAGAGGGTCTTAATACGGATGTCAATTCTGTCCTCTTTTACGGACCGGATATCGTAAAGATATCAAGAGCGGTAATACATGACTTTGCCGAGGATCCGCAGAGAATAGAGTACGTTAAGGCTCTTGTCTCGATGCTTAAGGACAGGGATGTAAAAGTACTTGCGGAAGGCATCGAGAATATAGTCGAATACGAGATGCTTAAAGAGTACGGTATAGACCTTGCACAGGGGTATTATATCGGCATGCCGGGGATACCGGATCCGCCGCCTTTTATCGAAGACGGAGATACAAGAAAATACACCGACTATTGACAAATGTAAAATATATTATATAATTAGATTGCGTTAAGAAATTAACGAATATAAGAAAATTCTTCAGGGCGGGGCGAAAATCCCCACTGGCGGTAAAGTCCGCGAGCTGAGAGAGGGTGATCCTGTCGATGCCGAGCCGGTGAAATTCCGGAACCAACAGTATAGTCTGGATGAAAGAAGAAACAGATAAGCCTTATAGGCTTTTATTTGCTATCTCGCCCGTAGTTTTTACTGCGGGCTTTTTTTTGTGCGGCAACAAGCACCCTATGGCAAATAATTTCTGTCACGAAGAATTTTCCACACAAAAGAGGCTTTTTCTTATCCCAAAAGTTGAAGCCGGAAAGTGAGGAAAAAATGAAACAAGTATTACTTGAATTTTTTGGGAAAATCGGAACTCATTTTACTAAGCTTGGAGACAATTTCGCCAAGAACATCGCCTTTGTATTCACCTTCTTTGGCATTATCGCAGCGCTCTTTTTGATCGCGGTAGCTCTTGAGAAGATCGCTCAGAAAAGACAGGGCGTCAAAGAGAGAATCTTTACAACTCGTAAGATGGCTATGGTCGGAATGTTTTCGGCCCTTGCTACGATTCTTATGCTTATTGAGATTCCGCTCTTTTTTGCTCCTTCATTTTACAAGCTGGACTTCAGCGAATTGCCCATCCTTATCGGAACATTCGCTTTCGGACCCGCTGCCGGAGTAATGATGGAGTTTTTAAAGATCGTATTAAAGCTTTTTGTGAAGGGTACAAGTACAGCATTTGTAGGAGAGCTTGCAAACTTCGCGGTTGGATGCAGCCTGGTTCTTACCGCATCTGTTATCTACAACTTTAAAAAGACCAAGAAGGGAGCGCTTGCTGCCTGCCTTATTGGTACCGTAGTCCTTACCGTTTTCGGAACCGCATTCAACGCAGTATACCTCCTTCCTACTTTCGCAAAGATGTACAATATGCCTCTCGAGGGACTTCTTGCAATGGGAAGCGCAGTTAACCCTCTTGTAAAAGAAGGAAGCATTCTTAGCTTCGTAGCAGTTTGTGTTGCTCCTTTAAATCTTATAAAAGGACTTGCAAACTCAATCATCGTACTTCTTGTGTACAAGCCTTTAAGCCCTGTCCTTAAGGGAGAAGTAAAGCACTCAAAACGTAAAGAAGTAGCTTCTGAAAATGCGTAAAAGCAGTAGAAAAAAGCTGCTTAAAGAGTAAATCCAAAAATCAGTCCCGGGCGGTTTTAAAAGACTGCTCGGGATTGATTTTTTTGCCATTTTTTTATATAATAAATTGATTTAATGTGTGATAATGGTTGCACTTTGTCCCGTGTCTGATCGGAAGGACGAAGCAACCGATATGAAAGCGACAGATATGGTAGAAATAGAAGTAAAATTAAGCCCTTCGGACCTTTACGATTTTAACCTCAGACATTCCTACAGTTCCCTTTCGGGGATACTTGCCACGGCGGTAGGTCTTGTGGGCGTGATCTATGGATTTTACGCAAAATACTGGATCCTGCTTATCGTGGGAGCAATACTTGTCGTATATACACCGATAGTGCTGCTTGTTAAGGCGAATCAGACTTTCGCCCTTACTCCGGCGATGAAGAATCCGCTTACGTACCGTTTTGATGACGACGGGCTTACGATTTCTCAGGCGGAGAGTTCCCACACCTACAAATGGGAAGAGGTTGTAAAGGCGGTATCTACGGGAAGAAGTATCATCGTCTATACCACAAAGTACAACGCCACAATAATCCCCAAAGCTCAGGCGGGTGAGGCGCTGCCTCTTGTCATCTCCGAGATTTCAGCTCACCTTGAGCCTAAGAAAAATAAGATCAGGAGCTAGTTATGGCAAGGGAAGTTTTTGAAAGTTTTTCCGCCGAGGACACTTTAAGATTTGGAATCGAGATGGGAAAGAAAGTTACGCCGGGTACGGTTATTGCTCTTACAGGCGATCTCGGCGTTGGAAAGACGCTTTTTTCAAAGGGATTTGCCGAAGGCCTGGGAGTAAAAGAGCCGACATCTTCCCCCACCTTTACCATCTTACAGGTTTATGACAGCGGAAGGATACCTTTTTATCATTTTGATGTATACAGGATCGCGGATCCCGAAGAGATGGACGAGATAGGATTTGACACCTACATATACGGAGATGGCGTATCCGTCATCGAGTGGGCGGAGCTTATTTCGGAGCTTATTCCGGAAAGCGCGATACATATTACAATAGAAAAAGATCTTGAAAAGGGATTTGATTACAGAAAGATTACCGTTGAAACGGTGTGAGTTTTGATATGAATATTATAGGAATTGACAGCTCGGGACTTGTAGCGGGAGTTGCGATTTACTCGGACGGAAAGATTGTCGCCGAGTATTCGACAAACTTTAAAAAGACCCACTCCCAGACGCTTTTACCGATGCTTAATGAAATAAAGATTATGACGGGGTTGGATATGGCGGACGCTGATGCCATAGCAATATCTTCGGGTCCGGGATCCTACACCGGTCTTAGGATCGGAAGCGCTACGGCGAAAGGAATTGCGCTTGTCATCGACAAGCCCATCGTTGAAGTGCCTACTCTTGAGGGGCTGGCTTATAATCTTTGGGGGACGAGTGATCTTGTCTGCCCCTTGATGGATGCAAGAAGAAAGCAGGTTTATACAGGGCTTTATGAGTTT
Organism: Lachnospiraceae bacterium; assembly: GCA_017401005.1. Classification (GTDB taxonomy): domain Bacteria; phylum Bacillota; class Clostridia; order Lachnospirales; family Lachnospiraceae; genus AC2028. The sequence continues at coordinate 1,400 of JAFPRD010000125.1, read as the reverse complement.
AACCCTGAGCTTAAAGCCGTTTTGGAGGGCTGCGCGGAGAGCCTTGATTTTATAATTGAAAAGATAAACGAGACAGGGCGTCCGGTAGTATTTTTAGGGGACGGAGTACCGGTATATAAAGAATATCTTGAAGAAAACGTTAAAGTACCATACAGATTTGCACCGGCCCACAGGGCTTACCAGAGCGCCGCAAGTATAGCTACGCTCGGAGCGGTCTATTACAGTGAAGGAAAGACAGTAAACGCAGACGATCACGCACCTACATACCTTAGAAAGAGCCAGGCTGAAAACGAAGGTCCAAAGAAATTTGAGGTATAAAAATGCAGATTACCATTCGTAAACTTAAGGAGTCGGATATTGCCGAACTTGCCAGGATAGAGAGGGAGTCCTTCAGCCGCCCCTGGTCGGAGGAGTCTTTCAGAGAGCTTTTAACTCTCGACTACGCCAGATATCTTGTGGCGGAAGCGGACGGAGAGATAGCAGGCTCGGCGGGAATGAGAGTAGTTTACGGAGAAGGGGATATCGACAATGTAGTTGTTGACAGAAAGTATCGGGGGAACGGTATTGCCAAGGCTCTAATATCGGAGCTTATTGCTCTTGGAGAGAGCGAAGGTATAAAGGAGTTTACCCTTGAAGTAAGGGTAAGCAATGCTGCCGCTATCCGCGTATATGAAAATGCGGGATTTACGAGCGCGGGAGTAAGACCGAGGTTCTACGAAGACCCGGTGGAGGATGCGCTGATCATGTGGCGCAGAGGATGATTTTATGTTGGATGTTTGTTTGCTCGGGACGGGTGGTATGATGCCTCTCCCTTACAGATGGCTGACCTCACTCATGATGAGATACAACGGTCACAGTATCCTCATCGACTGCGGAGAGGGAACACAGATAGCCATGAAGGAAAAGGGCTGGAGCCCCAATCCCATAGATATAATTTGTTTTACGCATTATCACGCGGATCATATAAGCGGACTGCCGGGGATGCTCCTTAATATGGGAAATTCCGACAGAACGGAGCCACTTCTTCTTATAGGCCCCAAGGGCCTTGAAAGAGTCGTAGGAGCCCTTAGAGTCATCGCACCGGAGCTTCCTTTTGAGCTTAAGTTTATGGAGATTACATCTCCCGAACAAATCTTTGAATTTGACGGTTTTAAGCTTAAGGCCTTTAAGGTAAATCACAGTATGGTCTGCTACGGATATACGATCGAGATCGAAAGAAGCGGCAGATTTGACAAGGAAAGAGCAGAGTCGCTTGGAATACCTCTTAAGTTTTGGAACAGACTCCAAAAGGGAGAGGAGATTTCGGAGGACGGCGTAACCTACACGCCGGATATGGTCCTCGGAGAAAAGAGAAAAGGCCTTAAAGTCACATATTGTACTGATTCAAGGCCGACCGATTC
>JAFPRD010000124.1:0-2777 GCA_017401005.1 Lachnospiraceae bacterium | reverse complement strand
GGATGTAAAATACGAAAAACCCTTATACCAGGATTTTACCTATACGTCAAAGGGAAACTTCGGAAATATCTCGGAGTTTAGAGTAGGCGCCGGGACTTCGGCTACGGTAATACAGTTTGTTACTTCTAAGGATGCGGGGGAAGCGGAAATCTTTATCCAGAGCAGGTATCGCATCGAAAAGGGCGCAAGCCTTACTCTTATACAGGTGCAGACCCTTGAGAAAAGCTGCAGATTTTACAACGATATAGGCGGAAACGTAAAAGAGGACGGAAGCTTTAAACTTATCCAGCTTATACTCGGCGGAAAAAGCTGCGCCTACGGCGCTTTCAGCTCCTTAGAGGGTGCAAAAAGCAGATTCGAATCAAACCTTGCTTACGATCTTGACGGAGAGGATAACCTCGATATGAACTATGTCGCAGACCACACCGGCCCCCGCAGCGAGAGTAATATCAAGGCCTCCGGCGTACTTAAAGGAAATGCGAAGAAGCTCTTTAGAGGTACGATAGATTTCCATAAGGGGTGCGCATCTTCCAAGGGAGCTGAGGCGGAGGATGTTCTTATTATCGACGATTCCTGCGAAAACAAGACGATCCCCCTTATCCTTTGCGACGAAGAGGACGTGGAGGGAAGCCACGGAGCAACCATCGGAAAACCCGACGAAAAGCAGGTTTTTTATCTGCAGTCCAGAGGAATAGACGAGGGCGAGGTATACCGTATGATCGCAAGGAGCAAGGTAGCTTTTGTGGAAAGAATGATTGAGGACGAAAGAACCCGCAGGAGAATCTCCGCTTATACCGGAGAGGATGCGGAATAAGGCTTAATATGATTACAGATACAGAAAAAAGAATCAGGGAAGAATTCCCTTTGATAAACAGCACATCTCTTGCGTACCTTGATAACAGCGCGACTGTTCAAAAACCGAAATGCGTTCTTGACGCAGTTTCAAGGTATTACGAAAATGACAACGCAAACCCTATGCGCGGTCTTTACGATTTAAGTCTTCGCGCTACGGAGGATTACGAAAAGGCAAGAAGCGCGGCGGCGAGGTTTATAGACGCTGCCCCCGAGGAAATCGTTTTTACGAGAAACGCGTCGGAGAGCCTTAATCTTGTGGCCTACAGCTACGGTATGAACTTCATTAAAGAAGGGGACGAGATAATCGTAAGCGTAGCGGAGCACCACAGCAACTTCCTCCCCTGGCAGCAGGTGGCTAAAGTAACCGGAGCAAAGGTTATCTGGTACGACTGTGAAAAGGACGGAAGGTTTGATCTTGATACCCTTTCAGGCCTTTTGTCGGACAAAACTAAGCTTCTTGCCATAACGCAGGTTTCAAATGTCTTAGGAAGAGTGAACGACGTAAAGACTATGGCAAAGATGGTCCACGAAAAGGGCGGAGTTATAGTCGTCGACGGATCCCAGTCTGTGCCACATATGGCAGCCAGCGTAAAAGACCTTGATGCGGATTTCTTCGCATTTTCCGGACATAAAATGTACGCACCGATGGGTATTGGCGTCCTTTACGGAAAGAAGGATCTGTTAGGTAAGATGCCGCCTTTTCTTTACGGCGGAGAGATGATAGAGTCTGTTACCAAGGAGCGGACCACCTTCGCTGAGGTACCGCATAAATTCGAGGCTGGAACCGTAAATGCCGGCGGGGCAGCAGGCCTCCTTGCGGCAATAGAGTTTATTGAAAAGTATGGATTTGACTTTATAACAAAGCGGGAAGATATGCTGACAAAGCGGGCCTTTGACAGGATGAAGGAAATGCCCTTTATAAAGATTCTCGGCGGAGATATGCTTTCTGACCATCACGGAATAATCTCCTTTCAGGTAGAGGGAGTGCATCCCCACGATGTATCACAGATATTTGCAGACAGCGATATTGCGGTCCGTGCGGGACACCACTGCGCCCAGCCGCTGCATAAGCACCTCGGGATTATGTCCAGTACAAGGATGAGCGTCGCTTTTTACAATACCGAAGAAGAGATAGACAGATTTATCGAAGTACTGTCCGGAATCAGAAGCAGAATGGGATATTAAAATGAGCACAAATACTTTTTACAATGAAATAATAAATGAACATAACTTAAATCCTTACCATAAGCATCCTCTCAAAGACGCAAACTTTACCCTCGAGGGAGTAAACCCTTCCTGTGGGGACGACATAGTCTTAAATCTTAAAGTTGAGGACGGAGTGATAACAGACGGTGCGTACGAGGGAGACGGATGCGCCATATCTCAGGCTTCTGCGGATATTATGCTGGATCTGATTATCGGAAAGACCAAGGAGGAAGCTCTTCACCTGGCGGATATCTTTATGCGTATGATCAAGGAAAAAATCTCAGACGAGGAGAAAGAAGAGCTGGAAGAAGCAGGCATACTTGAGAGCGTCTCGCATATGCCTGCCCGTGTAAAATGCGCTGTTCTCGGCTGGAGAACGATGAGCGAAATGTTTGGTCGTTAAGTGTGGTAAAGCGGGGCTACAAATAGGGTAAAGAATTAGCGCTCTTTTGTAGAATACTTGCGGCGGGTATGGTACAATTCAAGGTGGCGTAGGCTCGAAATACGGGGAGGAGAGACCCCAAAGGTTGAGGAGAGATTTATGGCATCTTGGGTGATCATTGTAGATGATGACGTGACAAATCTGAAAATGGCCGGACACATTTTATCCAAGAATAATTTCCGTGCAACGGCTCTTGTTTCAGGAAAAGGATTATTGGAGTATGTGAAAGAGAACGGGGCGCCGGACCTTATTCTTTTGGACATAAATATGCCCG
>JAFPRD010000123.1:0-12796 GCA_017401005.1 Lachnospiraceae bacterium | reverse complement strand
GGTTACATGGCTACAGCCATCAACGATTTCATTCAGGGTATCATCATGCTGATCGGTATTGTCGCTGTAATCCTCGCCATCTTAAAGAGTCAGGGCGGATTTATGACGGCTCTTGACAGCCTTGCAAGAGTGACGGATGAAAACGTAGCCACCACCCCCGGTATATTTGCTTCCTTCTTTGGACCCGATCCCTTAAATCTTATCGGAGTCGTAATCCTTACCTCCCTCGGAACATGGGGACTTCCTCAGATGGTTCAGAAGTTCTACGCGATCAAGAGCGAAAAATCAATCTCCACCGGAACCGTAGTGTCTACGATATTTGCATTCGTAGTTGCAGGAGGATGCTACTTCTTAGGAGGCTTCGGAAGACTTTTCTCCGACAAGATTAATATCGCTGAAGGCGGATATGATTCCGTAATCCCTACAATGCTTTCGGGGCTTCCGGATCTTCTTATTGCGGTTGTTGTGGTACTGGTACTTTCTGCTTCCATGTCAACCCTCTCATCCTTAGTACTTACCAGCTCTTCAACTCTTACCCTCGATCTTTTAAAGGGACATATCGTAAAGAAGATGAGCGAAAAGAAACAGCTTATCATCATGCGTGCTCTTATCGTTGTATTTATCGCAATTTCCGTTGTGATCGCAATCGTTCAGTACAAGGCAAATGTCACCTTCATCGCTCAGCTGATGGGCGTTTCATGGGGTGCTCTCGCCGGTGCTTTCCTCGCGCCTTTCCTCTACGGTCTGTACTGGAAGGGTACAACAAAGATCGCTGCTTTTGTAAGCTTTGCTTTCGGCTCTGTTGTTATGCTCCTTAACATGTTCTTAAGACCCTATTTCCCGGCGCTCTTACAGTCGCCCATCAACGCCGGAGCCTTTTGTATGATAGCCGGCCTTATACTTGTCCCTATTGTTTCGCTCTTTACGAAAAAGCCCGACAAAAAGCTGGTTGATGATGCCTTTGCCTGCTACAACGCAAAAGTCAGCGTTCCTCAGTATGAGGCTTTATCCGACGAAGAACAGGCAAAATAAAGATTTACATTTATATTATCTTGGGGTCCTGCCCCACGTGATATATAAAAGGGAACTGAGTAGCCTATCACTACTCAGTTCCCGCAATATTGATATCTATGGATGCAGTTTCGTACAAAGAAATTATATTCCTAAGTTCAAGCCTGCACCTCAATACACATTTTCCGTATGATCTATGAGATTTCCGTCATCATCATACACAAGCTTTACAGAGAAGAAAGGTGCTCCATCCTCCATCAGCTTAAAAAAGATCTTATCTCCTTCCCAAATAGGAAGATTGCAAACCTCTGAAATATCAACCCATTCAAGATTTCCTTCGTCACAATCTTTCATCTCGCCGGAAAAATCCTCGGATGTAAAAAGGTGCATATACTCTGTGATATCCTGATAGACAAAGGTTACTATGCCCCTATAGTCCATCTTTCCTATAGTAAGACCTGTCTCTTCAAGAGTTTCACGCCTTGCGCACTCTTCCGGGGATTCCCGGAGCTCGAATTTACCGCCGACGCCGATCCACTTGTCTTTATTATAGTCTCCCTCTTTTTTGACGCGATGAAGCATCAAGTATTTTCCGTCTTTTATAAGATGAACAAGGGTGGAGTTTATTATTCTTGAATCGCCCATATAAAAAGCCTCTTAATTAAACTTCGTAGTCCATGCAAACTCTGGACTTTGTATAAGGTCTGACCTTACCGTCCGCAACAGCTACATGCTCGGGATGAACGGCATATCCCTTTAAAGAAGCTTCATCCTCAAAGCTTGAATCCAGCATGACATCGCAGTTTGAGCTTGCGAGAGGATTGATATTCACCTTGATTTCAAGAAGACCGGGGATTTTTCCCTTAAGAGCCTCAAGTCCCTCTTTAATTCCCTTCTTGATGCTCTCTTTTTCTTCCGCACCAAGCTCGTCTTTTAAGTTCCAAAGAATTACATGTTTAACCATTTTCTTTTCTCCTGTATCTAAGTATTTTACGAATACATAAGCTCCCTGATCCTGTTTTTATCAAGCCCGGTTCCGATTACGATAAAAACGCCCTGTCCGATGGATATGAGATCAACCAGGATTTCATGCTTTGTGGCGTTTAACTGATATCCCCCCTCCTTGTCACAGACGAAGCCTTTGACGCGGATTATATTTCCGTAGCTTTCATCCTCAAAGAGAGTCTTTATCTTCGCCTTCATCCCTTCGAGATCATCTGTAAGATCAAGGAAGCATACAGAATCAAACTCCGGACTCTTTCCGGCTGTTATCTTCATATAGTCATTCGAAAAATAACCGCTGGTTAGAATTGCTTCGAAATCCGCATCAGTAAATTCGGCCCAATCTTTTACTACGTACTTTCCCTTGATTTTGCACATTATCTTTGCAGCGGCATTATCTATATGAGCCTTCGTTCTTTCTATATTGTCATCGGAAGATAGCTGGACTCTGCTGAGGACTATACTTCCGGCGCTCGCCGCCTGGGATGCCAAAAAGAAATCTTCCTCGGCATCTCCATTATCCGAAAGATTAGCATTGACAATGGTTATTACACTTCCAATCTCGTACATTCTCTCCAGAGTATCATCATCCCTCAAGGTGTCAAAAAACATATCCATATCAAAGACGCCGGAGGGCTCAACGATGACTCTGTCGTATCCTGTCATAGCCATAGCTATAAGCTTCGTACGAAATCTCCTTTTTAAACAGTCCTCGTCACAGGCGGCCGCCACCATCTCAAGCTCGCACTTATCGGATCTGAGCTTATTTAAGAGAAGCATATCTACATTTACCGCTCCGTAATCATACTCGAGTATTCCGATCTTTAGGCCTTTTGACATCAGATACCCCGCATACTTTATGAGAAATGTTGTTTTTCCGGACCCAAGAAAGCCCGTTATCAGATCTATCTTAACCATCGGTTCCTTCTTCGAAAAATTACATACTTACAATCTTTATAAGGAGACCCGTTATCTTCTCCATAGATTCAGCGCAGACATACTCGAATCTTCCGTGGAAGTTGTGTCCGCCGGCGCAAAGATTAGGACAGGGAAGTCCCATAAAGGAAAGTCTCGCTCCGTCTGTGCCGCCGCGGATGGGCTGGATCTTGGGTACTATATCAAGGTCTTCCATCGCTTTCTTTGCATTTTCGATAAGGAAGATGTTACCTTCTTCGATCTTTTCACGCATATTGTAGTACTGGTCTCTGACAGCGATTTCCGCAGTCTTTTCTCCGTACTTGCTGTTTATATATGTGGCTGCATCCCGGATCAGTTTCTTTTTAGCCTCGAACTTCTCTCTGTTGTGGTCACGGATAATATATTTAAACTCCGCTTCCTCGGTTGTTCCCTTCATATCCGTAAGGTAGAAGAAGCCTTCATACCCTTCTGTGAACTGAGGTCTCTCCTGCGCCGGAAGCATAGAGTCAAGTTCCATGGCAATACGGCTTGCATGCTTCATCTTGTTTTTAGCCTCCCCGGGATGAACGGTTACGCCATGAACCTTTACGGTAACTGCCGCAGCGTTGAAGTTCTCGTATTCCAGCTCACCTATCGCTCCGCCGTCAACAGTATATCCGTAATCGGCATTCAGTCTATCCATATCGATATGGTCCACGCCACTTCCGATCTCCTCATCAGGGGTAAAGCAGATTGAGATCTCCCCGTGTGAAACTTCAGGATGCTTTAAAAGGTAAGATGCTGCTGCCATAATTTCCGCAACTCCCGCCTTATCGTCAGCGCCGAGAAGAGTAGTGCCATCGGTTACTATAAGACTCTGTCCGACGTACGCTTTCATCTCCGGATACTGAGAGGGAGAAAGAGTAAGACCGCTGGCATCACCCAGATATATATCCCCACCGTCGTAGTTCTCAACTATACGAGGTTTTACATCTTTTCCCGAAGATTCGGGAGATGTGTCCATATGGGCTATAAGAGCAAGCTTCTTAGAACCGAATGAAGTTCCCTCCTTTGCGTTATTCGCAGGGATACGGCCGTATACATAGCAGTGCTCCTCGTCAAAATATACATTACTTACTCCGATTTCCTTAAGCTCCTTTTCAAGAAGTCTTCCGAGATTCTTTTGCTTCTCGCTGCTGGGGGATGTGCCGCTTTCCTCATCAGACTGCGTATCTATCACCGCATATCTTAAAAATCTTTCAATTACTTCGCTTCCGTCAAACTTTCCCACTTTAATTACTTCCTTTCAAAACCTTACTGTCTTGTGATCTTTATAACTGCCTTCGCATCTTCGCCGGTTCCGGTTATGCTGATGGTCTCAATGGAATATCCAAAATCTTTTCCGGTATCAAACTTACCGCCGTCGAAAAATGCTGAGTAGTCGTTCATATTAAAGGTATTTCCGGCCTTAAAGAAGTCAGAGCTGTTAAGCTTAATTCTGCTTCCCGGAGTTGTAAAGGTATTGGCTTTGCCCGCCTGGATCACTTCAAGCTGATATCTGCCGCTTTCCTTGTAATCATTTCCGTAGTGCGGAGTTCCGATAGGCACTACCTCTTTACTATATATGTCATTTAAAAAGTTTCTAAATTCCATACGGGCATCAACATGATAAATCTGCACGCCTACCGTATTTTCGATACCAAATGACTTTGCGTCATATTTATGAGTACCTACATTTGCAAATAGGTCGACAAGAATATACTCGTCAAAGGGTGTATTCATATCTTCTCCCGCCGCGGGAATCGCTATAGCATCGCCGGATGAGGACATGGGTGAGATTGTGTACTCGACCGATTCTCCGGGCTCAAGTCCTTTTACAATAGTAGGCTCTATCCATCCGACAGCGTATTTTGAGAAGGCATTCCAATCGCCGTACTGGCTGGACTGCATATCGTATTCGCCCACCGCGTCTATTCCGCTGTATGTTACGTCATAATAGTCGATAAGACCAAGATTATGGCTAAACTCATGGATAAGCGTACTGTTATAAAAATGGTCTGAATGGCAGTATACAACGGAGTTAAAAGCGGGCAAAACGTCTCCTTCATAGAAGTATTCGTTTGCACCGTATGTTGTACTCGTATAAACAGCACCTTCAAAGCTCATTATGGTAAAGCCGTTGTTTCCGGAGGTATCTCCGTCATTTAAAAAGATAACCGAGTCAAAATAATGATCCCCGTCTAAGTCAAATTTATTCCAGTCTTGATCGGGGTAGGTGCTCTTTAGCCACTCATAGATATCCCAGTAAATAAAGTCACCCGTCTGTTCCTTCATTTCTTCGAAGGAATACTGGCAGGGATACCAGTCCGTCATATAAGTTGTAACGTTAAACTTTCCGTAGGATGCTATATCCATGTACTCGCTTAAAGAGAACCTTTTCATGCTCGCTGAGTCTGAGTAATCCTGAACATTTCCGTTCATATCCGAAACTCTTCCGAGTTCCTTACAGAATTCCTTATAAACAGCATCGGTTGCTCTCTCTCTTTCATCGGACCATGAAAAAGGAATGCACAAAACGTTAAGATCCCCTATAGCCTCGGGCCTCAAATGGCTCTGAAGTTCATGAAGAGTATTGCCCTCCTGAGTAGTATCAATTACATTTACAGGTACGCTGTATGTTGTTCCCCCAAGCGCAACGTCCAGCGTCATTCCGGATTCCACGCGAATACCGTTCTTATCTAAGACATTTCCGTCTTTATCCTTTAAATCTCCTACCGTGTAGTCAGCAAATGAAAGCTCATATCCGTATTCAATAGGATCCCAGACGTAGAAGCGGTCCATAGGAAGTTCCAGATAGTCCTCATAAAAATCCGGGATTCCCACCAGTTCAAAATCGTAGATCTGGTCGTAGGCGCTAAACTTACCTTCCTTATACTGTTCGTAGGTATCTCCTTCCACATAGCAGCCATAATTCATAGGATTAAGGATCACACCTCTAAATGGCTGCATTTCATCCTCCGAACGATAGATCAGATTTATCTGAGAAAAAACATAATAACCGGGATTCTCGTAATCTTCAGGTAAGTAATTGGGCGTAGCTGTGCCAAGTCCGAAAAAATACGGCTGAAGATCGTAAAAGCAGCCGGAACAGTAATACTCCTTATAGTACTCGACATCCACTTTGGCTCCTCTGGTGTACACCATATTGTCCATAGATCCCGGATGCATATTAAACGTAAGGTCATAAGCCCCGAATCTGCCGTACCAGTTGTCGGTTGTAGAGTTTTCGCTGACAACAGGGTCAAGGGAATAAATTCTTCCGAGACTGTCAAGGCTCACCATCCTGCCTTTGGTATTAAACTTTATTCCTTCGGGGGAAGGCTCAATGTCATAACCCCAAAAGCGGATCTCGCCTCCGTCAGGTGCCTTGGCCGAGAAATAAACCGTTCCGTCCCCCGTGTAATTAACGCTCTCGGGGATGATGTTTGAAACTAATTCATAATCCAAAAGTTCCTCTCTTAGAGGAGAATTCATATATGAAAAACCATCATAGCAGTCTTCCAAGGGAAAATAATCCGCAATTCCGTCCCCGTCACGGTCCTGAGGTCCGGATATTTCTTCGTCGGCGCCATCTAAAATATCTCCCAATCCACCAAGCAGGCCCCCGGAATTTGAATTTGAATTTGCATTTGCATTTCCGTTTTCAGCAATATTATTACCGCCGCAGCCGGTTAAAAGGAAGCAGGCTGATACAAGGACAGCCCCAATCCTTCTTGCAGATAAAAACTTATTTACTCTCACTTTTCTCTCCTTTTTTGTACGAAAGCGTCGCTGCGCCTACCAAAAGCGGGGTGGAAAGAACTATCGGAAGCGCATACCGCATAGCACAGGCTAAGGGCGATACCGTGCATACAAGTAACGTAACAAACGAAGGGATAAACAGCACAAGCATCTCTTTTTTCCTGCTGCCGCAAACGATCAGCATCATACCTATAAGCACCCAGGTATATAACCCGGGCATATTCAGATACTTGGTTGGGAACTTTACGCTGCTGCCGTTTAAATAATCAATAAACCTTTGTCTGGTTTCAGACTTTACTCCGCTCGTAAGACCCAGTTCTTCCGATAAAAATCCATCATAACTGCTGTTTATATAAACTCCCGTGTCCGCCTTTACCGGCGCCAGATATCCGTAGGCGCCGTTTACGTAAGACGCTACAAAGGTAAGGGGATGTTTTATAAGCATCTGCCTCCATACTTTGAAATAGTCCTTGGGATCCGAATGGTTATAGTATATTTTAACCGGATCGTTGATCTTGGGATCATAGTTTTTCATAACTTCGTATGACTGAAAATTCTTTGCTATGATTTCCTTTTGTTCCTCCGTCACTTCTTCCGGATAAGTATTTACGTACCTTGCAGTCTGTTGGAATGTAACACCTATAACCTCAGATACTGATGTCGAAGCGATTCCGTTTCGCGGAAAGATAACCTTTGTAAAGCATCCGTATATTCCGACAAGCGCAATCATACAGATAAAAACACGCCACCTGTTCCTTCCTTTAAGGATAAACAAAAGAACAAACAATGCCGGGAAAAGGGCATATATGCCATTGTTTCGAAGCATCGAACACAAAACAGAAACTGCAGAAATAGAAACCATTTGCCATACCGAAATGCTTTTTTTCAAAACAACGTCAATAAGCATCGTAACGCAAAGCACAAAAACCGCCGCAAAGAGAAAATCCTTTTCAACCCATGCGGCGTATGCCCCAAACATAGGAACAAGGCTGTAAAAAGCTATCCCAATAGCGGCATAAATCTTTGATATCCCGAGCCTTACCAGCTTAGTCATCGCGTAGGAAAAAATCGCACCGGCAACAATTGTCTGGAAAAGTTGATAAAGGAAAAATCCGAAATTCGGATTCGCTATGGCTTTTCCGATACTGTAAAGACTTCCCATCAAAAAGCTTGAAAGGGGCGGATGCCACATTGACCAGGGCGTAAGTCCGAGATAGTACCTAAACTGAAGCTCACTGTCGGGATTTGCACTGCCCGGGTATGTTCCAAGAAGCCAAACCATATATGCTCCCACAATAAATGCCCAGGAACCGAAAAAGAAAAGCCTGTGTTTCCTGCCGCTCTCTTTCCCTATTTTTTCTCCTCTAAGGGTAAAAAACACACGTACTGCATTGATGCATACAAAAAGAATTACAGCAAGTACGATGATCTTCAAAACATATTTAAGCGCCGTTTCTAAGCTCGCATACATTCCGGTTATGGTATTAAAGTCACGAAAATGAATACAAACAAAGTACAATACGGCCATTATCAAAGAGATAATGACCGTAGAAACAGTTTGCTTTTTGGACGTTAAAAGTGCACTTTTAAATCTTTTAAACATTACAATCCTGTATCCTTCCTAAATGTAAGGAAATATGCCCCCCGGTTAAACTTTAAATCTTCATAACGTCATCCTGCGTAAGGATCTTGAGCCCCTTGGCAACAAGTCTTGCCTCGGCAGCCTTTGTATCGGCAACGCGGAAAATCATGCAGGCGCTCTTTGTGGATTTATGTCCCGATACTGCGTACATATACTCAATGTTTACCTCAGCATCCGCAAAGATATTGATGAGCTTATCAAGTCCGCCGGGTTCGTCGGGGATCTCAACAACAAGGACAGAATTAAGATTCGAGACAAAGTCCGCTTCTTTTAAAATATTAACAGCGGAAATAGGATCGTCTACTACGATTCTGGCGATACCGAAATCTCTTGTTTCAACCATGGAGATTGCTCTCATATCTATTTCATGCGCAGCAAGTACACCGGTCATCTTCTTTAATGCGCCGGGCTTGTTTTCAAGAAAAACCGAAATCTGTTTAACTGACATATCCTTACCCTCCTTAAATCTTTCTCTTATCGATAACTCTGACAGCCTTACCCTCGCTTCTTGCAATGGACTTGGGAGCAAGGAGAGAAACCTTAGCCTTGATTCCCAGCATAGCCTTGAGGTCGTCGGAAAGCTTTCTCTGGCGTGCCTCGATCTCACCGATGTTGTCGGTAAACATCTCGGGCGTCATCTCAACCTGTACGTCGAAGGTGTCCGTATTATTTACACGGTCAACGATGATCTGGTAGTTGGCCGCATATCCGTTGTTCATAAGTACGGTCTCAATCTGGCTGGGGAATACGTTTACGCCGCGGATGATAAGCATGTCATCGCTTCTTCCCATAGGCTTGGCCATCTTGATGTGAGTTCTTCCGCAGGAGCACTTTTCTCTTGTAAGCTTGCAGATATCCTTTGTCCTATAGCGTATCATAGGAAAGGCTTCTTTATCAACTGCTGTAAATACAAGTTCTCCCACAGAGCCTTCAGGCAAGACTTCTTCCGTGTCGGGGTCGATGATTTCGGCGATAAAGTGGTCTTCGTTTATATGCATTCCGTTTTGAGCCGAGCATTCAAAAGCAACTCCCGGTCCTGAAAGCTCGGTAAGTCCGTAGATGTCAAAAGCTTTGATACCAAGAGTCTTCTCGATATCCTTTCTCATCTCCTCGCTCCAGGCTTCTGCGCCGAAAATTCCCGCTTTAAGAGGAATATCGTCCGGGCCGTATCCCAGTTCCTTCATTCTCTCTCCGAGGTATGCGGCGTAGCTGGGTGTGCAGCAAAGAATTGTAGCGGAAAGGTCCATAGCAAACATGATCTGGCGATCGGTGTTTCCCGAGCTGATAGGAACTGTAAGGGAACCCACCTTGTGTGATCCGCCGTGAAGACCCGCACCGCCGGTGAAAAGTCCGTAGCCGTAAGCAACCTGAACAACGTCTTCATTGGTAGCCCCTGCCGCGGTAAGAGCTCTCGCGCAGCAATCCTCCCAAAGGTCTACGTCATGCTGGGTATAGTAAGCAACTACTCTCTTTCCGGTAGTTCCGGAGGTAGAGTGAATTCTGACGCAATCCTTTAAGGGCATTCCGAGAAGGCCGTAGGGGTATGCATCTCTTAAGTCTGCCTTTGAAAGGAAGGGGAGCTTTTTAAGATCGTCTACCGATTTAATATCCTCAGGGGTAACGCCCTTTTCCTCCATTTTCTTTCGATAGTAGGGAACATTATCCCAAACGTGCTTTACCTGTTTTACGAGTTTTTCTGACTGAATTTCGCGTATCTTTTCGTAAGGTGCGCACTCAATCTCTTCCTGATAGTACCTTTCCATACTGCCCTAAAGCTCCTTTCATTTTGCAATACGACGCTTTTGCGTCATTTGTCTGTGCTATGTTACGCTGAGTGTTTACCAAGCTCAAACGCTTTTTTGTTCATTTCAAGAAACTTTGCCGGAACATTTGCCTCTAAAGAAGCCATCCATGCCTCTTCCGGAATATCAAAGTAATGTGAAAGTCTGCCTAAGAGTACGATGTTAACAGCTTTTGCGCTGCCGGCCTCCTTGGCTACGGAAAGACAATCGATCGCATCGATCTTCGCACCTGCCGCTTTGATCTTATCAGCAAGGTCTGCGGGATACTCTGCCGCTCCTGTTATTACGGGCATCGGATCGATCTGCTGGGTATTTGTGACAATCTGTCCGTCCTTTTTAAGAAACTCGAGCCATCTTGCAGCCTCAAGGATTTCAAAAGAAACGATGAAATCCGCCTCACCCTTATCGATAACGGGAGAATAAACCTTATCACCGTATCTTACGTAGGTAACAACGCTTCCGCCTCTCTGGCTCATGCCGTGTACTTCAGACACCTTTACATCGTAGCCCTGTGAAAGAAGAAGATGTCCTAAAATCTTACTGGCAAGGAGGGAACCCTGTCCGCCCACGCCTACTATCATTATATTCTTTGTTTCCATGTTACTATCCTCTCTTTTTCCGCCGTAAACGCTCAAAAGTCCTTACGCTTCACCGTTCAAAGCGCCGAATTTACAAAGCTGAGTACATACACCGCAGCCTACGCAAAGAGTCTCGTCAATTACTACCTTGCCGTCCTTCATGGAAATCGCAGGGCATCCGATCCTCATACATGATTTACATCCGACACACTTTTCTCTGTCACACTTGAGCGGTCCGTTATGCTTAACATACTTAAGAAGCGCACAGGGGCGTCTTGAGATGATAACCGACGGTTCTGATACCGCAAGTTCCTCCTTGATCACTCTATCGCATTCTTCAAGATTGTAGGGATCGACAACTCTTACTCTCTCGATTCCCATAGCTTTAACCAATGCTTCAAGATCTATCTTTCCTGCGGGGTCTCCCTTGATATTGTAACCGGTGGTGGGATTCTGCTGATGTCCCGTCATACCGGTTATGGAATTGTCGAGGATGATAACCGTAGAATTCGTCTGGTTGTAAGCAATATTTGCAAGACCAGTCATACCGGAGTGCATAAATGTTGAATCACCGATAACTGCAACGGTCTTCTTTTCGGTTTCTTCACCGCCTACCTTGTTAAACCCGTGGAGGGCACTGATGGATGCACCCATGCAAAGAGTCATCTCAATCGTTGAAAGAGGGGGTACCGCGCCGAGTGTATAGCATCCGATGTCTCCAAGGACGGTGCACTTATTCTGCTTAAGTGTAAAGAAAAGACCTCTGTGCGGGCATCCGGCACACATAACGGGAGGACGGCCGGGAATCGCATCTTCCACCTTGTAACCTTCGGTTACTTCTTTGCCAAATGATTTTGCAATTAAGTTCTGTGAAAACTCATCACAGATAGGAAGCATGTCTTTGCCGGAAACCTCAAGTCCGAGACTCTTTACATGATTCTCAATAATAGGATCAAGCTCCTCAACAACGTAAAGCTTCTCTACCTTTGCCGCAAAATCCTTTATAAGCTTTACGGGAAGGGGATTAACCATTCCGAGCTTAAGAACGCTTACGCTGTCGCCAAATACTTCTCGTACATACTGATAAGAAGTTGATGAAGTGATGATACCGATTTCGGTTCCTCCCATAAACACCTTATTGATGTCTGAGGTTTCGGCATATTCGCGAAGCTTTTCGGTTCTCTCTTCAACAAAAGGATGACGCTTCTTGGCGTTTCCGGGCATCATTACGTACTTAGCGATATTTTTTTCGTAGTTAAACTCAGGCACCTTGCGCTCTCCGGGCTCAACTACTGACTGGGAGTGAGCAACTCTGGTGCACATTTTTATAAGAACGGGAGTATCAAATTTCTCGGAAATATCAAAGGCAAGTTTAGTATATTCAAGTGCTTCCTCGGAATCTGCGGGCTCGATCATAGGAACCTTTGATGCTATGGCATGGTAGCGGGAATCCTGCTCATTCTGGGATGAGTGCATACCGGGATCATCCGCCACAAGTACTACCATTCCGGCATTTACGCCGGTGTAGGACATAGTATAAAGCGGGTCTGCAGCCACATTAAGTCCAACGTGCTTTTGAGCGCAAAAACTTCTGCGCCCCGCAAGGCTTGCTCCGAAAGCCGCCTCCATAGCTACTTTTTCATTAGGTGCCCATTCACAATAAATCTCATCATACTTTGCAGCCTCCTCGGTAACCTCAGTACTGGGAGTTCCGGGATAGCTGGATATAAAGCATACTCCGGCTTCGTAAAGTCCGCGAGCAATGGCCTTATTTCCAAGCATAAGCTGTTTGCCTGTGTTTTCCATAACTTCCTCCGATGCATTTTTATACATATTTCTTCTTACCCCGATCGAACGTCAATAATCTTTAACCCTTTAAATCGCTAAATCGAGGCAATTAGATAATACCAAAATATTCTCAATTATTCAAGTTACCCCCCACCCCCGTCCCCGGGGTTCATCATGACACAGGGGGACGGGGGGTGGGGGTCACTTTTTATACATCTTACCTGCAAAAACTTACCACTTACCCGTAAACGCTTTTCCTTAGGCATTTTCTGTGT
>JAFPRD010000122.1:0-2736 GCA_017401005.1 Lachnospiraceae bacterium | reverse complement strand
TTTTTACAACATATATATATTTGCCGTCGGTCTTTATGATATCCCCTTCATCCACACCCTTTTCCCGGGTGTTGGTCTCTGAGTGGAGCTCCTCTGCGGCGGCTCCGGTAGTCCTGCTGCTTTCGGCAGCGCTGTTTTGGGAGCCGGCGGCCTGCTTGGCTGCAGGAGCAGCAACTGCATCTTCCACCGCAAAGACCTCATCTTCACCATTGAAAACATTGGCTTCCTGGCGCCTCTTGTTGGAATTATCTATCTGCTTCTTAAGGTCCTCTTCACTTTCTGCGGTGTAGAAGGCTCCCTTAAAGGCTTCTGACAATGAAACTTGCGGGATTCCGGCGAGATCCGACGTTGCGGCCTGCCTTTCATTATAATTAGGATCAGATCCCGGTCTTTCCATATTGGAGAGGGTCAGGGGAACCATAAGGCACACAAAAGCTGCGGCAGCTACGGCCACATATCTTCTGATATGAGTGATGCCCGCACGTTTGCTGCTGTTTAACTTCTTCTCGATATTCTCCGGTGATAAAGAGTCCGGGATCTCTAATTTGTCACTGTCTTTTTTTATAAGATCTTTTATTTCATTATCATTCATATTTTCACCTCAAAAAATGTTTTTCCCTTACCTTGATAATTCATTTCGCAGCTTATCAAGGGAGCGTTTTTTTCTGCTTCGAACCGTTCCCGCAGGGATTCCTAAGATCTCGGAGATCTCCTCGCTTCCGTAACCCATGAATATGTTAAGGGAAAGGATGGTCCGGTCCTCCTCAGGCAGGGAGAAAAAGAGTGAGCGAATAGTGTGATCTTCCTGGAGCAGGGAGGCTTTTTCGTCTTCAGACTCCGGAATATCTTCTATATTTACGCTCTTATTAACATATTCCTTCTTTTTCTGAGCTATCTTTGCTGACAGGATCTTAAATATCCATGACTTAAATGCGGCCGGATCCTTTAACTTTTTTATTCCTGCGAATGCGTCAGTCACAGCATCCATTACACAATCGGCTGCATCGTCCTTATTTCCCAGACTGTAGTAAGCCACCTTATACATTTCCTTATATACGCTTTCATACAGCAGGGAAAAGGAGTGGGCATCGCCGCATTTCGCGCTTTCAGCAAGCTTTTCTAATTCTGTCATATGGTAAATTCCTTTCGAAAGATTAAACCGGTTTACGTATATATAGTATATTTTTTTTCGCGTTTTGTTGCATTATGAGTGGAATTATTTTTATTTCCTTATTATAATCTTCAATGTAAACCCTCTTTGACGGAATGAAGTGACAGAAGTTTTACGGAAATTAATAACAAAAAATGAGGCCTTCTTGCATCATTTCACCCAAAAAAATAACAATAAAATCAAAAAGGGCAAAAATAGGACAAATTGCCTATTGTGAAAAGAGTACAATGGTTTAAAAATATGTAAATTTTGACATTGTTAATGTTGCACAAAAACACCCATCAAAAATTATTCAAAAAAACTAGGAGGATAAAGATATGACATACGAGGTAATCCACGAGATATTTAACAGCTGCTCAGGCAACCAGATGCGGGATATTTTCTTTGATGAGAAGGACTTCGAAAGCGTTGAGGATCTTGAAAAATTCGTTCGGGCAAAACATGACGGCAAGGTGGGGGATATGGAACGCACCGATCTCCCGGATGGCGGAATAATCTTTGATTACATAATAGGAAACGTTAAGCAGAGGCATTCATTTACCCCGGTTGGCTAAAAAGTGCAAAATGTAAAAAAGCCTTTGAAAAACCTTTATAAAAATTGCATAAATTAACTTGACTTATCCCCCCGTAGAGGATATAATCTCAACATACGCACATGCTTAGGGGAAACTATGTGTTGATATTGCTTGGGTTTAGCTACTAGGAGGATTATTATGTCAAAGACTATTGCTGTTGCCGGTAAGGGCGGTGTGGGTAAGACCACCACATGCGGACTGCTGATTGATTATCTTTGTCGCCACGGTAAGAAACCGGTTCTGGCAGTAGATGCAGATGCTAATTCTAATCTTAACGAGGTTCTCGGCGTAGAAGTGGAAGCTACTTTGGGAGAGATCAGAGAAGAGATCGCCAATGCCGAATTATCCCTCGATAATCCTATTCCTTTGGGAATGTCTAAACAAGACTACGCTAATTTTAAATTTAACAGTGCTCTTATAGAGGAAGATGATTTTGACATGCTTGTAATGGGTCGTACCCAGGGTAAAGGATGTTATTGTTATGTAAACGGAGTGCTCCAGGCTCAGATTCAGAAGTTTGCCGGTAACTACCAGTATATAGTAGTGGATAACGAAGCCGGTATGGAGCACATCAGCAGAGGACTTCTTCCCCATGTTGATATAGTTATTTTGGTAAGTGACTGCTCCAGACGAGGGATTCAGGCGGTAGGGCGAATCGCCAAGCTCATCAAAGAGATCGAGCTTAATCCCAGTGCCGTGAAGCTCATTGTTAACAGAGCTCCCGACGGTAAGCTGAGCGATGGTATATTGGAAGAGATTCAGTTGCAGGAGCTTGACCTTGCAGGGGTACTTCCTCATGACGAGGACGTATACGAGTTTGACTGCGAGGGCAAGCCGACTGTACAGCTCCCCAAGGAATCCCGTATGAGGGTTGAACTGGAGAAGATACTGGATTCACTTGAACTGTAAGACACACCGCTTTCGGTCTGTATTTTCGGAGAGGCGAGTGGGCTGCTTCGGAATTAAGATATAAATATGTTCCAATAGAAA
>JAFPRD010000121.1:0-8065 GCA_017401005.1 Lachnospiraceae bacterium | reverse complement strand
GGGAGGAGATTACCGTAAAGAACCTTCTTTGTACTATCTGGCCTGAGCCCTTTAACTTCCATACAACCCCGGATTCCGAGAAAGAGACCAAGGAATTTTCCTTTGACAGGGATGGGGTTGAAGACGCGGTTGCCTGGATGAATGACAGACTTTTTTCCGAGCATGATAAATTTCAAAAAGCCCCCGGAAACTGGGATTCATACAAGTTGACATAAAACTTTTCTTTTTGTATAATAGACATTGGTGATTAATAATCTGTTTTATTGATCATACATATTTGAGGAAATAAGGGGTCCTTTTCCCGGATGGAGAGAAAAATTTATGAAGTGTCCTTATTGTGGTAACGACAACACCAGAGTTATTGACTCCAGACCTGCCGATGATAACTCATCAATCCGCAGACGTCGTATTTGCGATGACTGCAATAAACGGTTTACAACCTATGAGAAGGTGGAGACTATTCCCCTTATCATTATCAAAAAGGACAACAACCGCGAAACCTACGACAGATCAAAGATCGAGAGCGGTGTACTCAGAGCATGTCACAAGAGACCTGTCAGCGCTATGCAGATCACAAAGCTTGTTGATGATGTTGAGAACGATATCTCACAGATGGAAGAAAAAGAAATTCCTTCCGATGTTATCGGAGAACTTGTAATGAATAAGCTTAAGGACCTTGATGCGGTTGCTTACGTAAGATTCGCTTCCGTATATCGTGAGTTCAAGGATGTTAATACCTTTATGGACGAGCTTAAGTCCATGCTCAAATAGTTTATAATTTTTTTAGAAAAGAGACTTAATTTTCCGAAACGGTTTCCGATATATTGTTTAGCAGACAACGATAGAAACGGAATTCTTTCGGAAGATACTTATCCGTTTAAATGACAAGGAGGTGATAGGATGGGCATCAATGGAATTAACGATTATTCAAATTTTATAAACAACTACAGGATACCATCCATCCCCAGTGTCAGTGTCGATGAGGTAAAAAGACAGGACGAAGAGCTTAAGAAAGTTTCATCTTCCCCCGCCTTAAACAATACTCTTGAAGACGTCGCAATATCTGCTAAACCCAGAAATGACGCTGCTCTCGAGGATATCTCGCTTACCTTTAACAAGGGCGATGATTACGGTTACATCGGTAAAGACAGCGACATCTACTCCCTGGATGTTGAAAACGCTATTTCTGATATGCAGAAGGATAACGTTTTGAAACAGTACCAGTTCTTTGTTGGCAATACCGGCACCGGAGCATTGGTTGACAATGCAGACGGAGTGGTAATCCCCAAGGTTTATAGTGAATAATTAAAGAGTCTGTACCGGAACCTGCGGGTTCCGGTTTTTTTGTTGTATGACACAGGGGGACGGGGTTGCTGTGTCATTTTTTATTCAAAGGAAAGCTGCAGGCACCTTCTATAAAGGGAAAAGCTTACAAAGGCTACTTTTGTTCTGATTTACATAGCAGGCTGTAAATGATAGAATTAGTAGGCATCTATGGAACTACTTAATACAACTGGAGTTAATATGGAAAAGGGAAAAGTAATTGTAGGCATGTCCGGAGGAGTGGATTCTTCCGTGGCGGCTATGGTTTTAAGAGATCAGGGATACGAGGTTATCGGGGTCACATATGACTTTTGGCACGATGACGACGATCCTGCGGATATATATAAGAATCTATCCGATGCTTCTGATGCAAAGGCGGTTGCCGATAAGCTTGGAATTAGGCACGAAGCGGTTAATTATACAAAACAGTTTAGACGCAATGTGGAGGATTATTTCGTTTCCGAGTATTTAGCAGGAAGAACCCCTAACCCCTGCGTCAGATGTAACCCTACCGTAAAGTGGGCGGCTATGATGGAAAGCGCCGGGGCTTTTGGAGCGGACTTTGTGGCTACCGGACACTACGCAAGAGTTGATAAGCTGGAAAACGGCAGATACGCCGTTAAGAATTCTGTCACCGCGAAAAAGGACCAGACTTATGTCTTATACGGACTTTCCCAGGAACAGCTGGCTCATACCCTGATGCCCATAGGAGAGTATGAAAAGGACTACGTAAGAAAGCTTGCGGCCGAGGCGCATCTTCCCGTTGCTTCAAAGCCCGACAGCCAGGAAATCTGCTTTGTTGATGATGACGATTATGCAATGTATATAGAAAAAAAGACGGGGAAAAAGTCTGAGCCCGGTCTTTTCGTAAGCGCATCCGGAGAAGTCATAGGGAAGCATAAAGGAATAGTCCATTACACCATCGGTCAGAGAAGAGGGCTTGAGATTGCCGCCGGGCACAGAGTTTTTGTGACGAATATCGATCCCAAAACAAATACCGTTGTTATCGGCGAAAATGATGAGCTTTTTACCGATACGGTTTTCGCTGAAGGATTCAGCTTTATGTCGTTGGAAAATCCTGCGCCGGGATTTAAGAAAAAAGTGCGGGCCAAGATCAGATACAATCATCTCGGAGAGGATGCAGAGATGGAAGTCCTTGAAGGCGGAAAGGTTGTTTGCCGCTTTGACAAAAAGGTAAGAGCGGCTACGCCGGGACAGTCCCTTGTTGTGTACGACGGAGATTATGTTTTGGGCGGCGGAATTATTATAAAGTAACCTGAAAATGCTAAATTTCATTGGTGAAGAGTTTAGAATAAGGAGGTTTTTATGGCTATATTAGCGGATTGTCATTTGCATTCATCGTTTTCGGCGGATTCCGATACGCCTATGAGAGATATGATAGAGGCGGGGATCAGAGCCGGACTTAATACGATGTGTTTTACGGAACATAACGATTTTAATTATATCGACCAGGACGACCTCAAGGCCGGGGACTGGATCCTTAATGTAGATTCATACCTGTACGAGCTTTTAAAATATAAAGAGGAATATGCAGACCGTATCAGACTCCTTTTTGGAGTGGAGATAGGCTTTCAGACAAGCTGCATAAGAGAAAATGCGGTCCTTGCGAAGTCACATGATTTCGATTTTATAATCGGATCGACTCATCTTGTACGCGGCATGGATCCGTACTATCCCGAGTACTTTGAAGGAAGGGATGCGGAGGATGCTTACCGTGAATACTTTGAGGACGAATTATTAAATATTAAGAAAAATTCCAACTTTGATGTTTACGGTCACCTTGATTATGTAGTAAGATACGGCTCGGACCCTTGGGAGGAATACGACTTTGGAAGACATGCCGAGCTTTTCGATGAGATCCTTAAGACTCTTATCGACAAGGAAAAGGGAATCGAGCTTAATACCGGCGGGATCAAAAAGGGAATGAAACAGTTCCATCCCTGTATGAAGGTCCTTAAAAGATACAGAGAGCTGGGAGGCGAGATCATAACCATCGGTTCCGATGCTCACAAGACAGAAAATGTGGGAGAGTATTTTGAAAGGGCGGCAGAAGTGCTTAAGGAATGCGGATTTAAGTATTATTGTGTCTTTGAGAAGAGATCTCCCGAATTCCATAAGCTTTGATAATAAAAATATAGTATAAGAAAAGAGGAGTTTTGTTATGGCAATGAATCCTGCAAGTTTAATGAGAATGATGACGATGAAAGCTAAGTTTGAGAAGAATCATCCCAAGTTTATAGCTTTTATTCAGGCAGTATTTTCAAGACCTATAGAAGAGGGCACAGTTATCGAGATCACGGTAAAGCGCCCCGGCGAGGATGCGGTTACGGCCAATATTTCCGTGACCAAAGATGATATAGAAATGTTTAATGAAATGAAGACGATGAGTTGACTTGTATGACTTTAAAGAAATATATCGGTGATAAAAATTTTTATAAAATGGTACTGACCATAGCGGTACCCATAATGGTTCAAAACGGAGTATCCAATTTCGTAAACCTTTTGGATAATCTGATGATCGGAAGGATAGGAACAAATGCACTCTCCGGCGTTGCAATCGCCAACCAGATAATGTTTGTTTTTTACCTTCTTATTTTCGGAGCTTCCGCAGGTGTCGGAATCTTCACGGCTCAGTATTTTGGAATGGGAGATGACGAGGGCGTAAGATACACCTTCAGATTCAAGCTTATTATCAATACTGTCTTGACAGCTGCAAGCATAGTTTTCTTCCTTGTGATGGTGCCTACGCTTATAAGCCTGTTTTTAAAGGGTGAGGGAACGCCTCAGGATGCTGCGGAGACTCTTAAGATCGGCGTAGAGTATATGAGGATAATGATGATAGGCCTTGTGCCTGTTGCCATTACAAACTCCTACTCCGGAACCCTCAGGGATATCGGACAGACAAAGGTCCCTATGATAGCTTCCGTTGTTGCGATCTTTGTGAACCTTGTCGGAAATCTGCTCCTCATCTACGGATTTCTGGGACTTCCCGCTCTCGGAGCAAGAGGTGCGGCTATAGCTACGGTTATCTCGAGATTTGTCGAGCTTGGCGTTCTTGCTGTATACACGGGAACCCACAGCGCAAGATACGGCTTTATCGTCGGCGCTTTCAGAAGCCTTAAAGTACCCGGAAATCTCGCAGGTAAATTTATACTTAAATCCTTGCCTCTTATGGCAAACGAAACTCTCTGGGCTCTTGGACAGACGACTATGAACCAGTCCTACTCCTTCAGAAGCCTTAACGCGGTAGCGGCGCTTAATATTGAGTCCACTATCTGGAATCTTTTAGGTGTATCCTTCCTTGCGATGGGAGAGGCGGTAGGAATAATCGTAGGACAGATCTTGGGAAGCGGAGATATCGATAAGGCAAAGGATACCGCAAGAAAGATGAGAGCCTTCACGGTAGCCTGCGGAGCGGTCTTCGGAGTATTGATGATCGCGGTGGCTCCTTTCTTCCCGAAACTCTACAAAACAACGGACGATGTTAAGCAGCTTGCTTCGGGACTAATATTTATTTACGGAGCTTTTATGCCGATTTACGCATACACCCACGCTTCGTACTTTACCATAAGGTCCGGCGGAAATACGCTTATCACGTTTATTTTTGACAGTTGTTTTGTCTGGGTGCTGTCTGTTCCCGTGGCATTTGTACTCAGCAGATTTACGAAAATAGACGTATTTTATATGGTACTCATCGTTCAGTCTCTCGAGATCATCAAAGGATGTATCGGCGGCGGAATGGTATTAAGCGGTATTTGGGCAAGAAATATAGTCAAATAGAGTTGTTTAATGCCGCTTAAGGTGTTAAAATGTAGGTAGCGTGTTTTCAAAAGAAAACCGATAAGGAGGTATAGTATTTACTATGAGAAACACACTTAGAGACGTAATTATTCATTTTGTCATCGGAGCTATCCTTTGCGTTGTAGCTCTTTTCCTGTTCCTGTTTAAGTTTAATTTTAAAGCATTCCCTGCATTTATGGCATTCGGGCCTCACTTCTCCGTACTCGGACTCGTAGCAGCCATCGTAGCAGTCGTACTTCTCGTACTTGCTGCCTGCGGTACTTTCGTATACGGCAGAGAGAAGAAGGCTTAATTGTATAAAATTTTGGCATTTTGTATATAAAATAATTCTATTTATATCTTGAATTAATTTAAAGAAAACTGTAAAATAGTTGTGCTGACAAAAATTTGACAATCTTTATTTTGTCGGGTTTAAAAAATACATAATTAATTGTTTCACTAGGAGGAATCAAAAATGGCAGTTAAAGTTGCGATTAATGGTTTTGGACGTATTGGACGTCTTGCATTCAGACAGATGTTTGGTGCAGAGGGATTCGAGATTGTAGCTATCAACGATCTTACCAGCCCCGAGATGCTTGCTCATCTTCTTAAGTATGACTCTACTCAGGGTCGTTATGCTCTTGCAGACAAGGTATCTTTCGATGAGAACAGCATCACAGTTGATGGAAAGAAGATTACCATCTACGCTGAGGCTAAGGCAGCTGATCTTCCTTGGAAGGCTCTTGATGTAGACGTTGTACTTGAGTGCACCGGTTTCTACACCAGCAAGGACAAGGCACAGGCTCACATCGATGCAGGTGCTAAGCACGTTATCATTTCTGCTCCTGCAGGAAATGACCTTCCTACTATCGTTTACAATGTTAACCATCAGACTCTTACTGCTGATGACAAGATCATCTCAGCAGCAAGCTGCACAACCAACTGCCTTGCACCTATGGCAAAGGCTCTTAATGACTGTGCAACCATCAAGTCCGGTATCATGTGCACAATTCACGCTTACACCGGAGACCAGATGACTCTTGACGGACCTCAGAGAAAGGGTGATAAGAGACGTTCACGTGCTGCTGCTTGCAACATCGTTCCCAACTCTACCGGAGCTGCAAAGGCTATCGGACTTGTTATCCCTGAGCTCAACGGAAAGCTCATCGGCGCTGCACAGCGTGTACCTACCCCTACCGGATCTACCACTATCCTTACTGCAGTTGTAGAAGGAAACGTTACCAAGGATCAGATCAATGCAGCTATGAAGGCAGCATCAAACGAGAGCTTCGGATACAACACCGATGAGATCGTATCTTCTGATATCGTTGGAATGACCTATGGTTCACTCTTTGATGCAACTCAGACCATGGTTCTTCCTCTTGACAACGGAACCACTCAGGTACAGGTTGTTTCATGGTATGACAACGAGAACTCATACACCAGCCAGATGGTTCGTACCATCAAGCACTTCGGAAGCCTTCTTAATAAATAATATATATTAGGCTTATTACGAAAGTATGATATTTCGGGGCCCGGCCGCTTAGGGTCGGGCCCTTTTTTCTTTAAAAGACGTATCCGAGTGATATGTTTTCTTAATCTAAACCCAGACATTTTTTTATAAGGAGAATCCATATGGGACTTAACAAAAAATCAGTTGATGATATCAATGCTAAGGGAAAGAGAGTACTTGTTCGTTGCGATTTCAACGTTCCTCTTAAGAACGGAGAGATTACCGACGAGACCAGAATCGTAGCTGCTCTTCCTACAATCAAGAAGCTTATTAACGATGGTGGAAAGGTCATCCTTTGCTCTCACCTCGGAAAAGTTAAAGAAGGACCTAACGAGAAGGAATCTCTTGCACCTGTTGCTAAGAGACTTTCAGAGAAGCTTGGCAAGGAAGTTGTATTCGTTTCAGATTACAATGTTACCGGCGAAGCTGCTACCAAGGCTGTAGAAGCTATGAAGGAAGGCGACGTTGTTCTCCTTCAGAATACCCGTTTCCGCGGAGCAGAAGAGACCAAGAACGGCGAGCAGTTCTCTAAGGAACTTGCTGATCTTGCTGATATCTATGTTTGCGACGCTTTCGGTTCATCTCACAGAGCACACGCTTCAGTTGAAGGTGTTACCAAGTTTATCAGCGCTAAGGGCGGAGCTAACGTAGTTGGATACCTTATGCAGAAGGAGATCGATTTCCTCGGCAACGCCGTTGAGAATCCCGTTCGTCCTTTCGTTGCAATCCTCGGCGGAGCTAAGGTCGCAGACAAGCTCAACGTTATCAACAACCTCCTTGAGAAGTGCGATACCCTCATCATCGGTGGCGGTATGGCTTACACCTTCCTTAAGGCTAAGGGATATGAAATCGGTAAGTCTCTTGTAGACAACGAGAAGATCGATTACTGTAAGGAAATGATGGAAAAGGCTGAAAAGCTTGGAAAGAAGCTTCTTCTTCCCGTTGACGCCGTTACCATCGCTGAGTTCCCTAATCCTATCGATGCTCCCGTTGATACAGTAGTAGTTGATTCAGACAAGATGCCCGCAGACCGTGAGGGATGCGATATCGGACCTAAGTCCCAGGCTCTCTTCGCAGAGGCAGTTGCAAACGCAAAGACCGTTGTTTGGAACGGACCTATGGGCGTATTCGAGAATCCCACTCTTGCAGCAGGTACTCTTGCAGTAGCTAAGGCTCTTGCAGATTCTTCAGCTACCACCATCATCGGCGGCGGTGACTCTGCAGCAGCTGTTAACCAGATGGGTCTTGGCGACAAGATGAGCCACATCTCAACAGGTGGTGGTGCTTCTCTCGAGTTCCTTGAGGGTAAGGCACTTCCCGGCGTAGTAGCAGCAGACGATAAGTAAAATATAAAAAAAGAGGTATAAAACATGTCAAGAAAACACGCTTATTAATCTTACAGCATTATAGCACAGGAATTGACTAAAT
>JAFPRD010000120.1:0-3179 GCA_017401005.1 Lachnospiraceae bacterium | reverse complement strand
TTATCAAGAAACTCTTTGAGAACGGTCAGGTAGCTACCCAGTACGCCGACATTAACGGAAACGTATCAATGGATGAAGAGTGGAACGTAAACGGTTCCTACATGGCTATCGAAGGCATCACCTCACCCGACGGCAGATGCTTTGGTAAGATGGCTCATGCAGAGCGCCGCGGCAAAGGCGTCGCCCTCAACATCTACGGCGAGCAGGATCTCAAGATCTTCGAGTCCGGAGTCCGTTACTTTATGTAATCTTTATTAATATGATAATCCAAAACAGGTTCGAGACCGCGTGCGATATGCAATCAGGCAGCCTGTCCGAGGCCGGTACTTAACGAATACGAGTGAAACGAAGTATGAGTTTAGTTCCGCTGCCACGAGGACCGGGAGCCGAGAGGCGTTGCCGGATGCATACGCGCGTGGTAGGCGAACCGTCACTTGGAAAAACTAATAACCGCTGATTAACAGCTTCTCTACAAAGGTGTAGAATATAGGGAAGATGATGTAATTGGCGGTTTTTAAAGGAGTAAAGAATGAAAGCATTTCTTATACTGGAAGACGGAACGGTGTTTGAGGGAACACACTTCGGAGCGGACAAAGAAATAATCAGCGAGATTGTTTTTAACACTTCTATGGCAGGTTACCTTGAAGTGCTTACAGACCCTTCCTACGCCGGACAGGCTGTTTGCATGACATATCCCCTTATCGGAAACTACGGTGTCTGCTATGAGGACATGGAGTCAAGGAAAGCCTGGCCCGACGGATTTATCGTCAGGGAGCTTTCAAAGATTCCCAGCAATTTCCGTTGCGACTGCTCCCTTCAGGACTTCCTTGCCGAGCAGGGAGTACCCGGAATCGCCGGAATCGATACAAGACAGCTTACAAGAATCCTTCGCGAAAAGGGTACTATGAACGGCTGTATCACTACAAATGAAAACTATAATCTTGATGAACTCATCCCCAAGATGAAAGCATACACCACCGGAAAGGTCGTGGAGAAAGTTACCTGCGATAAAAAGTACACTGTATCAGGAAGCAAGGATCTTTCGGAGAACGGTCCTGTAAGCGGCATGGCAGTATTCGATAAGGCTTCCTACGAAGCAGGTAAGCGCGAGATGCGCCCCAGCATGGTTACTGCGCTCAACGGCAAGGGACTTAAGGTTGCCCTTATGGACTTCGGAGCAAAGAAAAATATCATTACTTCTCTTGCTCA
The DNA here is from genome assembly GCA_017401005.1 of Lachnospiraceae bacterium. Classification (GTDB taxonomy): domain Bacteria; phylum Bacillota; class Clostridia; order Lachnospirales; family Lachnospiraceae; genus AC2028. The sequence continues at coordinate 1,970 of JAFPRD010000120.1, read as the reverse complement.
GAGAGGATGCGATGTGACCGTATATCCCGCTAATACTCCCGCGAGCGAGATCTTAGCGGACAATCCCGACGGAATCATGCTCTCTAACGGCCCCGGAGACCCGAAAGACTGCGGACCTATAATTGACGAAGTAAGAAAGCTCTATGAGAGCGATGTTACCATCTTTGCCATCTGCCTCGGACATCAGCTTATGGCTCTTGCGACAGGTGCCGATACACATAAGCTTAAATACGGACACAGAGGCGGCAACCACCCTGTTAAAGACCTTTCAAACGGAAGAGTTTATATATCATCCCAGAACCATGGATATGTTGTTGATACGGACAATCTGAGCAGCGATATTGCAGTACCTGCATTTATCAATGTAAACGACGGAACCAACGAGGGATTAAAGTATACCGGTAAAAATATCTTTACCGTACAGTTCCACCCCGAGGCCTGTCCCGGACCTCAGGATTCAGGTTATCTCTTTGACAGATTCATAAAGATGATGAAGAAGGAGGAAATCTGATATGCCTAAGAATCAAAATGTACATCGCGTAATGGTAATAGGCTCAGGTCCTATAGTTATCGGCCAGGCAGCAGAGTTTGACTACGCAGGAACGCAGGCTTGCCGCTCCCTTAAGGAAGAGGGCGTAGAGGTTATCCTCGTAAATTCAAACCCCGCCACTATTATGACGGATAAAAATATCGCGGACAAGGTTTATATCGAGCCCCTTACAGTACCTGTTCTTGAACAGATAATCGAAAAAGAAAAGCCCGATTCTATCCTTCCTACCCTTGGCGGACAGGCAGGACTCAACCTCGGAATGGAGCTTGAGGAATCAGGGTTTTTAAAGGCACATAACGTCACATTACTCGGAACTACAGCCGAGACAATCCGTAACGCCGAGGGACGCCAGGAATTCAAGGACCTTATGGAAAGGATCGGTGAGCCTGTTGCCGCTTCAAAGGTCGTTACAAACGTTAAAGACGGAATAGATTTTACGAACACCATCGGTTATCCCGTGGTATTAAGGCCCGCTTACACCTTGGGCGGATCCGGCGGCGGTATTGCCCATAACCAGGCTGAGCTCGAAGAAATCCTTGAAAACGGACTCAGACTTTCCAGAGTAGGAGAGGTACTTGTAGAGCGCTGCATCGCAGGATGGAAAGAAATCGAGTATGAGGTAATGAGAGACTCCGCAGGCAACGTTATCACGGTCTGCAATATGGAGAATATCGACCCCGTCGGAGTTCATACCGGAGACTCTATCGTAGTAGCACCCTCACAGACTCTTTCCGACAAGGAATATCAGATGCTTCGAAGCTCGGCTCTTAAGATCATTTCAGAGCTTAAGATAACCGGCGGTTGTAACGTTCAGTTTGCATTACACCCCACAAGCTTTGAGTATTGCGTTATCGAGGTTAACCCCAGAGTATCAAGGTCATCTGCTCTTGCATCAAAAGCTACAGGTTATCCTATAGCTAAGGTTGCCGCAAAGATCGCTCTCGGATTTACTCTCGATGAGATAAAGAATGCCATTACCAAGAAGACTTATGCATCCTTCGAGCCTGCTCTTGACTACTGCGTAGTTAAGATGCCCAGACTCCCCTTTGATAAATTTATTACCGCTAAGCGTACCCTTACCACACAGATGAAGGCTACCGGAGAGGTAATGAGTATCTGCAACAATTTTGAAGGCGCGCTGATGAAGGCAATCCGCTCTCTCGAGCAGCATGTTGACTGCTTAAGGAGCTATGACTTCTCGGCTCTTTCAGCAGATGAACTTAGGGCGAGACTTACCATCGTAGACGACCAGAGAATCTGGGTTATTGCGGAGGCATTAAGAAAAGGCATTTCCTACGAGGAGATCCACGATATTACCAAGATAGACCTTTGGTTTATCGATAAGATAAATACCATCGTAGAGATGGAAAGCGCTCTTGAAGAAGTAAAGAGCGGAAAAGCTCTTGATAAGGAACTTCTC